>JBBIUR010000027.1:0-17502 GCA_037440145.1 Myxococcales bacterium
TTGGCAACCTGCTGCGCCAGCGCCACCGCATCGCACCCGGAGAAGATGACGATTTCACCGTGCGGAGCACCGCCGAGATCACCGATGCGGTTCGCCAGACCAGCCGCACCATGACGTGGCTGCTGGGCAGCGTCGCTGCCATTTCCCTGATCGTCGGCGGGATCGGCATCATGAACACGCTGCTGGTCTCTGTGACCGAGCGGACCCGGGAGATCGGCATCCGCCTGGCCGTCGGGGCGAAATCCCGCCACATCCTGGCCCAGTTTCTGGTGGAATCGGTCGTTCTGAGTCTGGCGGGCGGACTTGGCGGCGTCGTCCTGGGCCTCGCGATCACACAGCTCCTAGCAGCGCTGGCGCAATGGCCCGTGGTGTACTCCCCGGTCGCGGTCGCGGGCTCCCTCGCCTTTGCGGGTGCAGTGGGCGTGTTCTTTGGGCTCTACCCGGCGCGCAGGGCCGCGCGCCTCCATCCGGTGGAAGCCCTGCGCTACGAGTAGCGGGCGTGCAGCTCTGCGGGGGGATTTCTCAGCACAAACACAAGAGCTTACCGAGTCCGCAGCAAGAGAAAGGAGAGAGACCGAGATGCGAGCGGTGGTTTTCGACCATCCAGGCGATGAATCGGTGCTGCGCATTGGCGAAGTCCCTGAACCCGTGCCAGGGCCGGAGGAGCTGCTCATCCGCGTGCGCGCGACGGCCGTCAATCGGGCGGATCTCCTGCAGCGGCAGGGACTGTATCCGCCACCGCCGGGAGCCTCGCCCATTCTCGGCCTCGAATGCGCGGGGGAGGTGGCGGCAGTGGGGGCGAACGTGCGCGGATGGCGCGGGGGCGAGCGGGTGATGGCCCTGCTGCCCGGAGGGGGTTATGCAGAATGGGCTGTGGTGCACGCGGGATCGGCCATGCGCGTTCCCAAGTGTTTCTCGGACGAGGAGGCAGGCGCATTCCCCGAAGTGTTCCTCACCGCCTTTTTGAACCTCTTTCTGCTGGGCGCCCCTCCGCCGGGCGGAAGCGTGCTCGTGCACGGTGGGGGGAGTGGGGTGGGGACGGCGGCGATCGCCCTGTGCCGCGAAGCTGGCCTTCGCATCCTTGTGACGGCGGGGAGCGAGGAAAAATGTGCCCGGTGCCGCTCTCTCGGCGCTGCGGCTGCGTTCAACTACCGCAGTGGCGACTTTGCGCCCGCGGTTCGGGGAGCCACCGGAAGCCAAGGAGTTCACGTCGTCCTCGACTGCGTTGGTGCCCGCTACTTGGCCAGCAACATCGCGGCTCTCGCTCCTGACGGCCGGCTGGTCGTAATTGGCTTGATCGGCGGTGCCCGCGGCGAGATCGACCTCGCCTCGCTGCTCCTCAAGCGCATCCACGTCATCGGCTCGACTCTCCGCTCCCGTCCGCCCGCCGAGAAGGCGCGGATCGTCGAGGCTTTTCAGGAGCGGTTCGGGGACGCGCTGCAAAAGGGGCGGCTGCGGCCGGTGATCGACCGCGTGCTGCCTCTTGAAGAAGTCGCTGCAGCCCACCGCGCCGTCCAGGCGAGCGAGCACTTTGGCAAGGTCGTCTTGCGCGTCGCCTGAAACGCCGCGCTGCGGGTGCCTCAGGCCTGGCGCAGCGCAGAGCCGATGCGGCATCCGCACCGGCCCGTTGGCCTTTCCCGGCGGATCGGGTAAGGGCGAGGAGTGCGAACCATCGGACTCACCGGCGGGCTGGGCAGCGGGAAGACGACCGTTGCCGCCATCCTGCGCGAGCTGGGTGCCGAAACCATCGACGCCGACCGCGTGGGCCACGAGGTGTACGCACCGGGAACACCGGGCTGGAAGGCAGTGACGGCGGCCTTCGGCTCCGACATCGTCGCACCGGATGGGACCATCGATCGGGCAAAGCTCGGGGCGATCGTGTTCGCCGACCACGCGCGCCTCGCACAGCTCGAGGCAATCGTCCATCCGCTCATTTTTCAGGAGATCCAAGCGCGCATTGCCGCCCGGCGCGGCGAGGCGAGGGGCAAGCCCATTGTCGTGGAAGCGGCCGTGCTGCTGGAGGCAAACTGGAGATCGCTGGTCGACGAGGTTTGGGTGGTGACGGCGACGCCAGACGCGGTGCGCGAACGGATCCGCGCGCAGCGCGGCTGGGACGACGCGCGGATCGCAGCTCGCTTAGCCGCCCAATGGAGCGATGCGGAACGTTGCCGCCACGCCGATGTCGTCATCCGAAACACCGGCTCGTTGGAGGAATTGCGAAGGCAGGTGGTCGAGGCGTGGCAGCGCTTGATCGCGGCGCGCCGGCCAGGAGATCCGTAGCCGGAAGCGCAGCGGCGAGGGCGGGCCGCTCAAGCCGCTCGGCGGATCGCCGGGTGGTGCGCTTTGCGGGCGCGAATTTTCTCGCGCACGACAGCGCGAATCGCACTGGGGGAGAAGCCGAATTGGGCGCACACTGCCTCGAAGCTGAAGGCGCTAGAGTCCAGCCCGTACGCGAGAAAATACGCCTCCGCATCCGCGCGCACCGCCGGGCACGAGTGATCCAGGTCGGCAAGCGCCTGCTCGAGCACTGCGAGCATCAGCACCTCTTCGGATTTGAGCGCCCGTGGTCGCGGCTGCGCAGCGAGCGGAGCGGGTCTCGACATCGAAGCACCTCCAACGGGAGCGCGACGCTGTGCAAACCCGGTGCCGGGTGGCCGTTTCGCCTGCCGGCCCCCCGGGCGTTCGCGCGCGCGCCGCGGGCCGCGCGAAACGTCCAATTTCGTCCGCAGCGCTCAGGCACGGCCGGCCTCCGGCGAAGACTCCACCGAAGTGTGCTGCGAACACGAGGGGAGCGCACCGGCCTGGACTGCTCGGAGAATTTCCGATACGCGAGGGAGCCGGCTCGCGCCGCGGGCCGATCTGGAAGGGGAGGGCGCATGAACACGCGTGCCGTCGCCATGGTTCTCGGGATCGTGATCACCACATTCGGGGCTCTCGCGCTCCTGTACCCGAGGCAGGTCATGGATCTCCTGGATTTCTCCATCGCTTCCCCAGCCAACCCGGCCACAGTGCTGGGCGAGATCCGTGCGACGTACGGGGGACTGTTCCTCGCCATGGGCTTGTGCACCCTGTTCGCCGGCTTTCGACCCGCCGAGCGCCGGCCGCTCCTACTGTTCGCCGGGGCGCTCTGGCTCGGCGCCTGCACAGGGCGCCTGTTCGGGGTGTGGGTAGACGGACCTCCCGGAGCCTGGGGGTGGTCTGCTGCTGTTCTGGAACTCGTAATCGGAGCTGCACTGATCGGAAGCGCACTGCTCCCCGCCTCGGAACGCACGGCGCCCTGAAGCGCAAAGCTCCCCCGCCTTCCGGTTCGCCCCGCGCGCCGCGGCGGCGTCGAGCCCGGGGCTCCCAACCACTTCCTGCCGTCCAGGGAAGCGCAGTTTCGCCACGCCCCCGGATGCGGTGGGGCTGCGCGGGCTTCCTACGCCCGCAGCGCCGCCAGCAGCTCGTCCGCCTTCTCCAGCGCGCGGCGCACCGCATCGAAAGAGAAGGCGCGCAAAACCCCCGCGGCCCCTTCGGAATCCCCCCTGCGCTTTCGAGTGGCCGCCTCTTGCTCGGCGCGCTCCGCGCCCACCACGATCTCCGCTTCGAACTCATCCCAAAAGGCGCGCACGCAGCGCGCGTAGCGATCGGGGGAGCGTTCTACCCGAGCGGCGATTTCGCGGAACTTCCACCAAGGAGAATCCAAGTCGGCGTTCTCGCCTCCGCGAAGCAAGACCTGCGGAACGCCCGCCTCGAAATAGAGAGGCAGAAAGGCGCTCGCGCAGGGCGAGCCGAGGCACGCCCAGTACCCCAAGGGAACCTCGCGCTCGGGTGCGATGCGCACAACCGCGCTTGCCGTCGTCGTTCCCACCGGCTCGGCGTGCATGCAAATCGTGTAATACCGCTCGTCGTCGGCCGAGTACCGGGGGCAATAGAGCGCACCGCTCTCGTAGTGATCGCGCAAAAGAGCGCGGAAGTCGGCCTCCGTAAGCGACCCCTTGCGCTCTTGCAGCCGCGCCCAGGCGCGCTGGTGCCGGCCGCTCGACAAAATCGCCGGAACCACAGCGTGGTCGCGAAACGCCCCAGCAAAGTCGAAGCGGCCAGCTCCCCCGCGCGGCCACCACCCCCGTTCCACTGCGTGCTCCACCGCGCCGGGCGCCAGCGCGTCCCAGTCGGTGCCGATGGCGATGTGGTTCGAAGCACTCGCCACGTCGCGAACGCGCCGCCACGCCCACCAGCGGTCCGACGTCTCCAGCAGATACGCCTCGCTCCCGTCCGCAATCAGAAACGAGTTGTGGTACGGCCACTCCTTGTCCGCGAAGCCCGAGCCCCCTTGCCCATATGCCTGCACGAGCGCGGAAATGACGTCCGCCGCCTGCCGAGCGCTGCGGCTGCGCTCGAGGCCGAGCCGCACCAGGTCCATCCCGATCAAGCCCTTGCCTTCGAGGGGGTCTTTCGCGAACACGGTGTGGTTGCCGATGGCGACCCCGTACTCGTTCACCCCGTGCTCGAAGCCCCAGAGCCAATAGGGACGGGAAGCAATCACCGCCGCCGTTTCCGGAACCTGTTCGATCTCGATGTACTGGCACCGCACGCGCTCGCCTGGCCCGTGCCGGGCGCGCGGGAGGAAACAAAGCGGCTGCGCCTCGCATGCAGGGCGGTCGCTGTTCTTTCCGAACAGCACGACGCCTGCCGCCGTTGCATTGCGGAGCGCAACGATGGAATCGCACGCGGTCCGCGGCAGGAGCGCGCGGCAATCCGCGCCCTTCCAGCCCGCACGGGATCCCGCCGTACGGCCCGCGGCCCCCGCGCGCGGGGGCCGCACCGGGCACGCGTTCACGGCGCCGCGGAACTGGCCCCTACTTCGATGCCAGCTCGTCGTCGATGACGTTCTTGAACACCTGGTACGGCTGCGCCCCGCTGATCAGCCGGCCGTTGATGATGAACCCGGGAGTGCCGTTCACGCCCACGGACTGGCCCTCGGCCATCTCGGCCCGGACCTGTTCCAGCGTCTCCTGGTTATTGAAGCACGCGTCGAACTTCTGCTTGTCGATCTTCGCGTCCTTCAGCGCCTCGTCGACCTTCTCTTTCAGATTCTGGGGATTGATCTCCCGCTGTTTCTCGAAGAAGGTCTCGTACAGCTTCCAGTACGCCTCTTCGCTCTGGCGGCCAGCGCACTCAGCCGCGATGGCTGCCGGCTGGGCCCACGGATGGAAGTTCAGCGGATAGTGCTTGTAATAAAAGCGCACTTTGTCGCCGTAATCGCGCAGCACTTCCTTTTCGATCGTGTTGTAGGCCCGGCCGCAGAAGGGACACTGGAAGTCCGAGTATTCGACGATCGTCACCTTTGCGCCCTTCGGCCCCTTAGCCGGCTCGCCCCTGAGCGAGATTTTCTCCATGACTTTCTTGAAGGGGTCGACCGTGAGGTCCTCGACTTCCCCGAAAATTACGTACCGGCCGTCCGCGGAAATCATGAACGGCTGTTCGCGCACCTGCGGCGGAGTGCCGACGCGCAGCGTGCCCTGCTTCGCTCCCTGAATAGCGGAGTCCTTCAGGTTCACCACCGCGACGTTCGCGTTGGGCCCGAGATTCGCCTTCTTTCGGTAGTAAGTAACGAGCTTGTCGGTGTTTACCTCGGCCGCGCCACTTGTTGCCGCAGCGACGGCAACGATCGCGAACAATGCGCCGATCCAGCGCACTATCCCGTTCCCGTTCTCTCGCATCATTCTCGAACCTCCTGGCTGTAAGGGTACCTTGCCCCTCCGGCTCACGGCCCCCTACGCTGCTCCCTTTCCCCGGAGAGGTCAAGCCGCGCCGCGGCGCCTGCGCCGGGCGGGGGCAGGCCCGCGAAGACCGCTGTGCAGCCACCGCGGCCGGGCTGTGACAGCTACTGGAGCACGGCGGCCGCGGTTGCGGCGATGGGCGGAGATGTTCCCATCGGCACGGCCGCGCCATAAGAGCGCTGGACCAGGCGCCGCACGCGGGCGAGAAACTCGGCCCGATCGAATGGCTTCCCGATGTAGTCATCGGTGCCGGCGAGAAATCCCTCCGCGCGGTGTGCTGCATCGTCCAGAGCCGTGAGCATGAGGATCGGAATGAACGCGGTTTTCACGTCGGCGCGCAGCCGGCGGCAAACCTCGAACCCGTCCATGTCGGGCATCATCACATCGAGCACGATGAAGTCGGGGCCGAGCGCAGCTTTCTCGAGCGCCTCTCGCCCGCTGGCGGCCGTCTCCACGGTCACGGGGAGGCCGCTCGTGCGCAGCATATAGGCGATCAGATTTCGCATGTCCTCTTGGTCATCCACGACGAGGGTGCGGAGCGAACCGCGGCGGAGAGGGTCCCTCGCAGCCCCGGCGACGACCTCCGCGCCGTTCGCGCCCGCCCTCGCCTGCCGGCCGCCGCAGTACGGGCACACCTGCCAATCGCGCTCGAGCGGTTTGTCGCATGTGCCGCAGTTCTTCCGGAGCGCGACGCCGCAATACGGACACGCCGCGAAGCTTTCGTCGACCGCGCGGCGGCAGGCGGGACATGCTGCGCCCGGCTGGATGATGTCCACCGCTCGCAGCACTTCCTCCGCCGTCACCACCCCCTGGCGCACCAGAGCCGCAGCGCACTCCGCCATCGAGCGCATTCCATCCTTCCGCGCCTGCAAGCGGATGCGGCTCTCCGGGGCCTTCGTCTCGATCAGACGCGCCAGCGCAGGCGTGTTCACCAGCACCTCGAACACCGGCACGCGCCCGGCGTAACCGGTCTTGCGGCATCCCGAACACCCCGTGCCGCGGAGGAACCGGGCCTCTCCTTCCTCGAGGTGCAAAGCCCTCTGCGCTGCGGAGTCCGGCTGGTACGGCTGCGCGCAACTCCGGCAGGTGCGCCGCACCAGGCGCTGCGCAATGACGAGGTTGAGCGAGGAAGCCAGCAGGTAGGGCTCGATGCCGAGATCGAGCAGCCGAGTCACCGTAGAGACCGCATCGTTCGTGTGCAAGGTGCTGAGCACGAGGTGGCCGGTCTGGGCTGCCCGAAAGGCCACCTCGGCCGTTTCCGTGTCCCGGATTTCCCCCACCAGGATCACGTCCGGGTCCTGCCTCAAAATGGAGCGCAGCGTGGCGGCAAACGTGCGGCCCTGCTTTTCACTGATCTCCACCTGGTTGATCCCGCGCATCTCGTACTCGATGTGGTCCTAGATGGTCACAATGTTCCGCGTGGGTGAGGCCAGCTCGGCGATCATTCCATAGAGGGTGGTCGTCTTGCCGCTGCCCGTGGGGCCGGTCACCAGGATCATCCCCTCCGGGCGCCGGATCGCAGCGCGCACCGCCTCTAGGTCCCGATCGGCGAATCCCAAAGAGGCGAGATCTTTCGGCGCGGCCGCCGCGTTCAAGATTCGCAGCGTGATTTTCTCCCCGTGCTGGGTCGGCAGGCTGGAAACGCGGAGGTCGATGTGGCCCTCGCGGTAGCGGAGCCGAATGCGCCCGTCCTGGGGCACGCGCCGTTCCGTGATATCGAGCTTTGCCAACACCTTGCACCGGGCAACCAGCGGGGTATGGACCCATTTCGGAAGCCGGAACGACTCTTCCAGCAGGCCGTCGATGCGGTGGCGGACGAGCACAACCGAGGAGGTGGGCTCGATGTGGATGTCACTGGCACCCGCTCGAATTCCGTCCAAGAGCACGACGTTGAAGAGTTTCACGACCGGCGGCAAAGTCGTCGATCGCGCCAGGTCGTTCAAGTCTTCGCTCTCCCTTGCAACGTCGACGACCGGCACCTCCGCGCCTGGCGCCACGCCCTGCAGGTACGCGTCCAGCGACTCGCCGAGATGGTACAGGTGCTTGATGGCATCGCGCGTCGCGGTCAGAGTCGCCACGCGAATCTTCACTCGGCGGCCCGTGGCGAACTCGATCGCGCGGATATTCTCCCGGTCGAAGGGGTTCGGCACGGCCACCTCGAGCACGCCGTCGTGCGCTGCCAGCGGAACTGCCAGGGCCTTCGCCGCGAGCTCTTCCTTCAGCAGCCCCGCTGCAGCCGGATCGAGCGCCTCTGCGGCCAGGTCCACGTAGGGAATATTGAGGGCCGAGGACAGTAGCCCGGCCAGCTCCTCCTCGCCCACCAGGCCCCGCCGGCTGAGGAGCTCGATCACACTGTCCTCGAAGCCCCTCGTGCGCGCTTCCTCGGTGATCGCTTCCGCGTCTTCGCGACGGAGCCGACCCCTCTGCGTGAGAAATCGAACCAGGGTGAGATCCGCGCCCTCCAGCGACTGTTTCATTCGCCATTAGAGCCCCCTGCACAGCACGTGCCCGGCTGTCCGTTCCGCGGAGACAAGCGCCGGAAGGCAGCCTCCTCCACCGCGTGCACAGTAAGGGCGGCAGGGGGGGCCGTCCGCGCGGGCTGCTCACTGCGGCGTTACGCGAGTTCCGGGACTGGCACGCACCTACCCTCGGCCGCCGAGCGATAACAGGCGTCCACCACGGCCACGGCCCGCAGCCCCTCGATCAAGGGCACGGGCATCGGGTCCCCCGCCCGAACCGCGCGGGCAAAGTCGCGCACCACCTCGCGCACGGTGGGTACCGGGGGGTCCACCGGCAACGGGCAGGTCGAGGTGTCGGTGACGAGGCAAGCCATTCCCAGCACGTGATCGCCGCGCAAGAGCCCACCCGCACCCGCGATTTCGATAGGACCGGTGCGGCTGCGCGTCGCGCGCGAGCCGGCGACCGAAGCGAGGATCCCGCCCTCGAGCCGCGCTGCGACGACGAAATTGTCCTCCGTCGCGGAGGTCACGACGCGAGCCGTCTCGCAGCAGACGCGCTCGACTTCGGCGCCGGTGAGGAACCTCAAGAGGTCGAAGCTGTGCACCCCGGTGTGGAGCAGCATTCCTCCGCCCGCCTTTTCCGGCTCGTCGATCCAACCCAGCGGCGACGGTTCGAAACGCTGGCTCAAGCGCACCGCGTGGATCGGCCCGATGTGCTCGCGAGCCCGCGCGAGCGCCTGGACTACCGAGTTGTAGCGCAGGGTCTGGGCGACCATGATGGGAACCGGGTGGTCGCGCACTGCCGCGAGCATCTGGCGCGCCATCACCAGGGAGGATGCGGCCGGTTTTTCCAAGAGCATCGGCTTGCCCGCAGCGGCCACGGCGGCGCAAATGTCCCCGTGCAGTGTCGGCGGAACCACGGCAATCACCGCCTCCACTTCGGCCGCGCGGATCAGTTCCCGGTAGTCCCGAAACGCCCGGCAGCCGAAGTGCTCTGCCTGGGCCCTCGCCTTCTCCCAGTCGCGGCGTGCGATGCCCGCCAGCTCCACCTCCTCAGCGAGATCACTGCGGATGTGGTGGGCGTAACGCAGCCCGTGTTTGCCGACCCCGATCAGCCCGACCCTCAGTCGGCTCATCGGCTCTTTTGTAGCTGAAGCGCAACTGCACGCAACTCAGAAAAATTCCGCGAGCCGACTTCGCCTGCGGCGCTCCAGGCCCGCGGCTCCCAGCCGCTCGAGGTACTCCCGCGCGGTCCGCTGAAAGCTCGCCCGGACCTGCCGCGCACCCTCGCGCGCTGCGGTCTTGGACGTCCCGCCTCCGGAGAGCACGATCAGCGGCTCGAGCAGCTCCGGGCTCACGGCAATACCGGCGAAGGCGTGTTCCGTGCGGTCGAGGTACTCGTGCAACGCCGGCGCCCGTTCGGGCTGATGCCACAGCAGATACCGCAGGTGGCCGACCCCGTACGCCACCTGGCGCCCGATGTCCTGCAAGCAGAGGCGGAAAATGCGCGCATCTACCTCCGTCGGTGCCACGGCCGCTGCATGCCGCAGGATGCCCACCCACAGGCTCCCGAGCAGGACATTGCCGCTCAGCGAACCCTCTGGGTACGTCTCCGCGAAGAGAATCTCCTTGAGCGCCTGCTCTCCCGCGGTGCTGGCGCGTTTCAGCCCGCCGCCCACCAAAGCTCGCTTGCGGAACACCTCGACGTGGCGCGCATGGTCGATCATCAAGGTGCAGAGAAAACTCTTCACCTCGAGAAACTCCTGGTTCATCGAGAAGACCCACCGCGACGGCATTTCCATCGCGACCAGCGCCATCTCGGCGAGGAACGTGCAGAGCTGTAACAGCGCCGCTTCGATCTCCGGAGCCAGCGACACGCCGGCCAGTCCGGCCCAAGGGATGTCGACCGCCGGCGCCCAGCGCCGCGATTTCGCTTCCTCGTAGAGCGGAACCACCTCGTCGGCCCAAACGTCGCTCTTCCGGTTGATCGTGTATCCGAGGTCGGGGAGGCCCGGAACGATTTCCGAGCCCCGAGCCGCCATACTGTAGTGGGCCCGCACGAACTCCGGTATGCGCTCGTGCGCGTAGCTGCCCACGCTGCAGTCGGCGTAGGTAAGGCCCCGGCGGGGATCGCTCGGTGCGCAGCGCACCTTCTCGGTTGCGGCATCGAACCAGGCGAGCGTGAGGTCCCCGGCCATCACGCGCTCGGTGAGCGCGATCAGCTCGGGGTCTTCGAAGAAGTCCCTGCCCGCGAAGTACCCCATGGCGCGTGCAGAGCGCTCAAGGCGCCGCACTCGCGGCTGCCATCTGGGCTACCCGATAGAGCTTGGAGCGGTCGCGGCGCTCGGGCATCCCGCAGCGGTCGAGGCGCTCGAAGTACTCCTGCACTTGCTTCATCTGGAACTGTTGCGTGATGCGGATGCCCTCTTGAATGTTCTCCCGCCGCAAGCCCTTGCCAGCGAGGATGATGAACGGCTCGAAAACCTCAGTGGCGTATCCCCCGCCGAAAATGAAGTTTTCCGCTTCGTCCAGGTGCCGGTGGATCAGCTCGCGCTTTTCCGGAAAGTGGTCGAGCACCCACTTGAGGTGCTGCATCCCGTAGCCGACGTGCCGGGCTTCGTCCTGCATGACCAGCCGGAAGATCTTCTTGTCGGCCTCGGTCGGGCTGATGTATTCGCTGAACCGAAACAGGGTGAGCACCATCCCCTCCGCCTGCAGGTGCAGGGTGAGCGAGGCTTCGGCAAAGCTGTCTGCGTCGCGCAAAAACTTCAGGTTGTGCTCGTTGGCCACGCTCGCGCGCATCAGGCCCCATCCCGTCGTCAGCGCCCGCTTTCGAAAGACCTCGGCATGCCGCGCTTCGTCCATCGCCTGCGTGGCGATAAAGTTCTTCACCTCGAAGAACTCCGCGTTGAGCCGCCCCAACCACTTGGCCGGAACGTCGGTGGCGATCATCTCCACCTCGGTCAGGAACGTCAGCAACTGCGCGTACGCCTTCCCGATCGCCTCCGGCAGTTCGCACTGCGCGAGCTCCGCCCAGGGCACGTCGAGCGTGGCGTTCCACTGCCGGGTCATGGCTTCTTCGTAATAGCCCTCGACGTTGTACGCCCACACCTCGCTCTTTCGGTTCACCTCCGCCTGCAGATCGGGACACCCCGCGGGAATCTCCGCGCCCCGCGGGGCGAAGCTGCGGTTGTGGCGGATGAGCTCGGGCATTTCGCTGAAGCCGTAGCCCGGCACGTCGAGGTCGCGTAGCGTCAGCCCGCGGCGCGGGTTGGCAGGCTCGCAGCGGACCCTCTCCGTCTTCGCGTTCATCCAGGAGAGGTCTAGCTCCCCCGTGCGCATCGTGTAGCGGTACCGGTCGAGAAAGCTCCGGTCGCTGAAAAAATCGATCGTGCTCAGGTACGCCATCTCCGCTCCCTGTGGCTCAAGACGGTCGCTGGGCTTCGCAGCCGCCCGCGGCGAGCTCCACTTCCACGTGCGCCGCGAGGTTGAAGAATTCCTGAATGCTTTCGGCGAACCGGTAGAGCTTATCGTGACCGTCGGGATCGTCGTACAAGAGCTGCAAGCGGTCGCCAAAATGCGTGAGCGTGTTGATGGTGTGCGCTACATCGGCCGCCCCCCGAGCGCGAATGTTCTGCAGCATTTCCGCCCACACCGCGAGCTCGCCGTCGAGAACAAAGTCGACGCGTTCCCGCAGCACATCGGGGCATTCCCGCACGCCCACGCACTCGAACACCTCGAAGGCGAGGACGAAATCCGCATGCCCGCCGGGAAGCCCCGGGTCGCGAACGCGCACGCCGAAAGCGGTGTCGAAGTAACCCAGTTGCCGGAAGCGCTCCTGGCGCGCGCCCATTTCGGCGCGCAGCGCCTCGAAAAACTCGCGCGAGGGAAAAACCACTGCCATGCAGGCCCGTCTGAACGCGGGTTCACGTTAGGGGAGCGCCCGAGTCTCGTCAAGAGCGGTCCCGCCTCCTGCTCGACGCCCCGACTCCGGCGTTGACTCGCCGGCGCGCCCCGCGTTAGGTAGGCGCGTGCATGCAAGGGCCAAAAGGGCGCGCCCGGCGATGACGGCTGCAAACCGCGCGCGTGCGGGCGCAGCGCAGCGCCTGATCGAAGCGGCAATGGAACTGGAGCGGCAGAGCATGCAACTGTACTGCAAGTTCTACGACCGCTACCGCCGCGAGCCCATCCTGCGCTCGTTTTGGTTCGACATGGCACAACATGAATCGCGCCACTTCGGCGCGTTGGCCCTCGTCGCGGGACTGCTCGCCGCCGCCCATCGCCCTGCGCTGCCCCCAATGCCGGCTGCGGCGCATGTGGCACGCCTGCGGGCCTTGCTCCGCAAACTGCACCGCGAAGTAGACCGCGGCGTCGACACCCGGCGCGCGTTCGAGATGGCAATCGAGCTGGAGGGCTCGGAGATCGAAGACCTGGTGCTCGACCTGCTGCAAGCCCTGAAGGGCGTGGCGGAGCGAGAGCGGGCGGTGCAGTTGCTCATCCACGACCTGGGCGACCTCAGCTACATGATCGAGAAGTACACCGACGACAGCGAGCTGCTCGCGCGCGCCGACGCCCTGCTCGAACAACAAGTCAAGCGCTTGCGTTCGGCGCGAACCGGGCCGCAGCGGTAATCCCGCAGGCGCACAGCCCGCGCAACCTCAGAGCTGCCCGCCGCGCGCTCGGGGAACGCCCAAAGCTGCGGGTGCCGCCGCGCGGCCACTGACGAGGGCGAGGATCAACAGCGTCAGCCCATACGGCAAGACGAGAAAAAACTGATACGGGATCGCGAGTCCCATGGCCTGGAAGTGGAACTGAATGGCCGTGGCAAGCCCGAACAGGAGCGCGCCCGCGAGCACCCCCGACGGCATCCAGCGCCCAAAAACCACGATCGCAAGCGCCACGAACCCGCGGCCGGCCGACATGCCCTCGATGAAGGTCCGCGCGTACACCACCGCCAGATACGCGCCCGCCAAGCCGCTCAGAACGCCGCAGAACATCACCGCGCCCAGGCGCGTCCGCTCGACTGCCACCCCTTCCGCCTCTGCGGCTGCGGGATCTTCGCCCACCGCGCGCACGCGAAGGCCGGGCACGGAGGAAAAGAGAAACCAGGAAACCACCGGCACCAGCGCGAACGCCGCGTAGCCCAGCCAGGTCTGTTCGAAAAACGCCGCACCGACCACCGGCACATCTGCAAGGACCGGCACCCGCAGCGGCGCGAGCCCGGAAACTGTCAGCGCCGCCCCGGTGACGCCGAACTGCGCGCGGTAGAGCACACCGGTCAGCCCGGCGGCCAACAGGTTGATCGCGGTGCCCACCACGATTTGGTTCGCCCCCTGCACGACCGTCAAGTACGCTGCGACCGCCGCGAGCGCCGCGGCCGCGGCAGTTGCAGCCGCGACCCCGGCCCACGGGCACCCGGTGACGTACGCCACCGACATCGCCGCGAAAGCCCCGGCCAGGAGCTTGCCCTCGATCCCGATGTTGATCACACCCGCGCGCTCCGAGACGAGCTCCCCGAGCGCAGCCAGCAGCAAGGGCACCGCCATGTTCACTGCCGACTGGAGCAGGCTCGCCAGCACCGCCTCGCTCATTGCGCCATCCCCCGCGCAAGCCACTCGCGGCGCTCGAGCCCCACGAGAACCAGGATCACCGTGCCCTGCACTACCGAAACCAAAACGGATGGAATGCCGGCAGTTCGCTGCATGGTGTCCGATCCCGCTTCGAGCACGGCGAAGAAAATCGCCGCCGCAGCGACCCCGGCGGGATGCAACCTTCCTAACAGCGCGACCGCGATTGCCGTGAACCCGTAGCCCGGGGAAAACCGCTCGTAGAGGCGGTAGGTCACAGCCGACAACTCCACCCCGCCCGCAAAGCCGGCGAGCGCGCCGCTGAGCACGAGCGCGGCCGTGCGGATGCGCGCCACCGGAAATCCGGCGAGGGCCGCTGCGCGGGGATTAGCTCCCACCGCCTTGGCCGCAAACCCGAAGCGCGTCCGCAGGAGTAGGAATCCCACGCCGACCGCTGCCACGAGGGCGAGCGCGACGCCCGAGTGCAGCCGGGTGGGCGGCAGAAGCCGTCTCAGCCGCAAGGCCTCGGGCACCGGATCGGTCTGCGGATAGCTTCCCCCAGCCTCCATCAGAGGGCCCTGCACGAGGTAGCTCACCACCCCGAGCGCGATGAAATTCAACATGATCGTGCTGATGACCTCGCTCACACCGCGGTGCTGCTTGAGCAGGGCGGCAACCCCTGCCGATCCAGCCCCGGCAGCCGCCGCGGCCGCTAGCACCACGCCCGCGCCCGGCAGCGGTGGGACTGCAGTCAAGTGCGGCGCAACCCACGCCGCGGCCAGCGCGCCAAAAAGAAACTGCCCCTCCGCCCCGATGTTCCACACGCCGGTCCGGAACGCCACGGCAATGCCGAGAGCGCAGAGCAACAGCGGGCACCCCTTCACCCCCACTTCCGCCAAACCCGCTGTACTGCCGAGCGCGCCCTCGAAGAGCGCGCGGTAGACCCCCAGGGGATTTCGCCCCGCCAGCAACACAACCGCCCCGCTCGCGGCGAACGCGGCCGCAAGCGCCACTGCCCATTGCAGGCCGCTCGGGATCCTCACCGCCAGATCCCTGCCATGCGCAAGCCGATTTCCTCAGCAGCGAACGGCCTCTCGAGCGGCTCGCTCAGCCGATGGCGATACAGCACCGCCACTCGATCGCTGATTTCCAGCGCCTCGTCTAAGTCGGTAGAGATCACCACCGCGGAATTGCCGGCGGCCACGAACTCGTTCAGCATCTCGTAAACCCCTCGGGTTGCAGCCACGTCGAGCCCCCGAGTCGGGTTGACCGCCACAAGCACCCGCGGGCGAGTGGCCAGAGCCCGGGCGATGAGCAGCCGCTGCTGATTCCCCCCGGAGAGGCCAGCCACGGGCGCGTCGACATCCGCGGCGGCGATCCGAAAGCGGTGCGCGCAGTCAGCAGCAAAGCGCCGAATGTCTCGTGCAGCCAGAATGCCCCAGTGCGAGAAGTGCGCGAGCAGTCCGGCGTTCAAGACCAGGTTTTCCCAAACAGCCATCCCGCTCACAAGGCCGTCAGCGCGCCGGTCCGGGGGAATCGAGGCGAGGCCAGCGGACAACATCGCTAGCGGCGTGAATCGGGAGACCTCCCGGCCGCACACCGCCACCCGCCCCGCGGCGGGCCGGCGCAAACCCGCGAGGATCTCGAAAAGCTCGCGCTGGCCGTTGCCGTCCACACCGACGATCCCGAAAACTTCTCCTTCGCGCACCGCCAAGCTCCACGGCGCAGCTTCCGGAGTGAGCCGCACACCCTCCAAGCGCAACCGCTCGGCCTTCCCCACGGCGTGCTGCAGCTCCGCGGTCGGCAGGGCGCTGCCGACCAGAAGCGCGGCCAGTTCTCGATCCGACATTGCCTTCGGATCGCCGTGGCCGACGACCCGCCCGAGGCGCAGCACCGATACCCGGTCTGCCACTGCCCTCGCTTCGCGCAGCTTGTGGGTGATCAACGCGATCGCAATCCCGCCGTCACGCAGGCGCCGCAAGACAGTGAACAGCTGCTGGACTTCGGCCGGGGTCAGCACCGCCGTCGGCTCGTCCAGGAGGAGCACGCGAGTCTCCCCGGCAAGCGCCTTGACGATCTCGATCCGCTGCCTCGCACCGACCGGGAGATCGCCCACAAGCGCCCCTGGGTCGCCGATCTCCAGGCCTACCTTTGCCGCCAAATCGAGTGCCCGCTGCGCCATGGCCCGCCGGTCGAGCCGCCAGGAAGCGGTCGCAACGCTCAGGGCCAAGTTTTCCGCCACCGTCAGGCGGTCCACTAAGGTGAAGTGCTGGTGGACCATCCCGATTCTCATCCGTCGCGCCTCGGCGGGACTGCCGGGAAAACCACCTCGACCATCGAGTTCCATGGTGCCCCCGTCGGGGCGCACGAGGCCGCAGGCGATGTTCATCAGCGTCGTCTTCCCGGCACCGTTCTCGCCCAAAAGCGCGTGAATCTCGCCGGCGCGGACCTCGAAGCAGACGCCCCGCAGGGCTTCCACGCTCCCAAACCGCTTGCAGATCCCCCGCAGGCGCAACGCCGGCAAACCTGCGTCCATTCCTGGCTCGGGGCGGCTGCTTGCCGGCACGGGTCAGAACTCGGCCGTGGGAACGCGAAGCGTTCCGGCCAGAATTGCAGCCTTCGTGTTCTCGACCTTCTGTCTGACCCCGGCAGGAATTTTCTCCGCCAGGCGCGGGTTGATCACGAGCGAGACCACGCCGTCGCGCATTCCCTTGCGCTCGACCCGGCCCGTGAACCGCCCCTCTTTCACTTCTTCCGCGATCTTGAGGAACCCTGCCGGAATGTCGATCACCGCGCTCGCGAGCACGACTTCGGGGGCGATCGCGTTTTGGTCCTTGTTCGCCCCGAACACGAAGACTCCTTTTTCCCGGGCCGCCTGGATCACGCCCAGCCCCGCTGCGTCGGCGTTGTGAAAAAGGAAATCAGCACCTTGCTGCACGAGGGCCACGGCGGCCTCGCGGGCCGCACCGATGTCCTCCCAATTGCCAATGTACGAGGAGACAATCCGGAAATCGGGGCGCACCGCCTTCGCACCCGCCTCGAAGGCCACCACGGTGCTTTTCACGGAAGGGATTTCGATGCCGCCCACGACGCCCGCCATTCCGGTATTGGAGAGCGACGCAGCGAGTATCCCCTCGAGGTACGTAGCCTCTTCGAGCAGGAAACGCAGCGGGGCTACGTTCGGCCGGACCGTATTGCCCGACGTGGTGATGAAGACCGTTTTCGGAAACTCCGGCGCAACTGCAGCAGCCGCCTCCTGGAACTCGAAGCCGTGCCCAAAGATCAGGTCGTAACCTCGGCTCGCGTAATCGCGAAACCCCGCCTCGAACTCCGCCGGCGTTTTCGTTTCGGTCTGACTGATCTCCGCGCCGAGCCGGTCTCGAATCCGCAACAGCCCTTCGTACGCCAGGGCGTTCCAACCCGCGTCACTTACGGGTCCGGGACTGAGCAGTGCGACCCGGAAGCGGTCACGCTGGCTGCCGCCCCCCGAACCACCGGACGAGCAACCAGGCGCCAGAAACAGCAGCGCAACCGCAAGCCCCGCGCACCAGTTCCGCATGGCGATAAGGGAACATTTATCGAGGCGCTTTTGCGGCGTCCAGTCCCGAGCCGCACCTGAACGGAGCGGCCGCCCTCGTGGCACCACCTACAGGCCAGCGCCCCACACCTCCACTTCTGCAAGGCTCAGGTAGTTCGTCCCCGCAAGCTGCACCC
>JBBIUR010000027.1:17602-28104 GCA_037440145.1 Myxococcales bacterium
CTACCCCTGCCGTCGGCGTCGGTGTCGCTGCTGGCACCCCCGCCGTCGGCGTCGCTGTCCGCGTCGGCGTCGCACTCGGGAGCGCGGTCGCCGTCGCGGTTGGCGTCGGGCTCTCCGCCGCGGGATAGGAAAACGCCGCTGCGGCTTCGTCGTCAGCGGCCAAACCGGCGCAGCGGCCATCGAAGTGGGCCGTGGAGCGCATCGTCGCACCGTCCACCGTCGAGTGGCCGAATCCCACGGCATGTCCCAGCTCGTGCGTTACGATTTCCGCTACATTGCACTGGTTCCAGAACGAGCACCCCCAGAACCCGTTATTCAGCATCACCATGCCCGAGGTGATCCGCCGGAACACGGTGCCGTTTACCACCCGCGTCTCCCCGCTGGCGCAGAAGCCCCCCATGGCCAGAGTTCCGCCGCAACCGGTGGGGTCGTCGATCTCGGCAAACGGATCGTTGAACAAGATTCGATTCAGCACGCACGTCGACCCTGGGCAGTCGGCGTCCGTGAAGCACGCCTGCGAGTTATCCGCGCACGCGCCGCACCCCGAAAACCGAACCGCCGGCGTCGGCCCTCCGTTGGCGAGCACCAGACTCGAAGTCGGCACGTCCGTCCACGTTGCAAGGGCCGCGTTCACCGCGGCGCTCGTAGCAGCACCCCCGAGGCCTAGATCGCCGCCGGCCTGCACGCGAAACCTCACCGGCAGACCCGCATCGGGCTCGAACCAGCGCGCCGGGCTGCCGAGGAACGTGAACGCCGCGCGAAACTCCCGCGGCTTGTCCTCCCACATCTCGGCAGGAAACTGCACGGGAAGCCCGCCCGCGCGGCGCGGCGCAGCGCCCGCCAGCGCCCGCAGTTCGTCCAGGTCGCGCCGCACCTCCTGCCAGCGCCGCACGAGCCGCCGGCCCACACGCTCGTAAACAACAGTGCCAAATCCGGCGTTTCGAACCGCTACCTCGCGACCATCGGGCTCTGTCTGGACGCGGAACTTCCCGAGCGCCAAGTGCGCCGTGTGCAAAACCCCGTCGGCACCTTTTTTTAGAAACAGAAGCACCCGCTCGCCGACGTGGAACTCCGGCGCCCCGTAGACCCACTCGGCGCGGTCCCCAATGACGCCGCCCGGCTCCCGGATGACAAAGGGGGCAAAAGGAAGGTCTCCTTTGAAAATCTCTTCCGGGTCGATCCCCACATAAGTGCGGATCGGTTCGTTCGCGCGCGCGCCCGACTCGATGCTCAGCACTCGGCCCAACACCACCGCATCTGCAGCGAACGCCAGTTCCGCATCCGTAGGGGCGACAAACGTCGTGGCTTCCGCAAGTGCCGCTGCGGCGACAACGCCGCAAAAAGCAAAGACCCCGGTGGTACGCCGAATCGACTGCAACGCTTTGTCTCGCTCTTTCTCTCTCGCTGGGGTTGGCTCTTAGCACCAGAGCATGATGCATGCCACGCGTCCGCAAGGCAGCGGCGGCGCGGCAAGCGCACAGGCGCTCGCAACGGAAACCCTCGCGGGAGGAGAGTAGCGCTCGTCCTGGCAGCGAAACCGAAATCTCTGACA
Organism: Myxococcales bacterium; assembly: GCA_037440145.1. Taxonomy (GTDB): domain Bacteria; phylum Desulfobacterota; class Binatia; order HRBIN30; family BPIQ01; genus JBBIUR01. Next base: position 19,155 of record JBBIUR010000027.1, read on the forward strand.
ATCAGGAGTGCTCTCAAGCATGAAATTTTTTTTCGCGGCTTGACTTGACGCGAGGCCACATCCTTCGTATGAGGCCCGAAACTTTCGTGCCCTGTGGCGCGCGGCGCGCCACAGGCAGAGCGGAACGAGGAGCTGTGGGTATCGGTTAAGCAAAAGAATGTCAGGCTGTCGCCTGCGGGCGCCTCTGGCTCTTCCCCACCCAGGCGACGACGTTCTCGCAAAGCAGGAGGGAGGAACCAATGCGGACGATCCCGCGTTTTCCCTGGCGAGCAAGAGCGCTGCACCTCGCTGGGCTCGCAGCGCTGGTTGCTGGCTGTTCGGCGCCGCTGCTCCGGCACCGAGGAACGGAGAGCAACCTGCCCCCGAGCGGGAAGCCTTCGTGGACACTCGTCCCTCCGAGCACGGATGCATCGGGGCCACAGGCCTCAGCGCCAGAGATTTCCTTCCAGCGCCAAATTCCAACCGACCCGGAATTCGACGAGAACTACCCCCGGGTGGACGAGTTCCTCGAAGTCTTCCGCACTGAAAAACGCGCGTTCTTTCAGCACGCACTGGAACGAAGCCGCAAGTATCTGCCCCGCATGACGCGGATCATGGAAGAAGAGGGTCTGCCCCAGGAGTTGGCGTACCTGCCGCTGATCGAGAGTGGATTCCACACCGGGGCGGTCTCGCGCGCGGGGGCTGTCGGGCCGTGGCAGTTCATCCGCGGCACGGGGCGGCGCTACGGCCTGCGCATTGACCGGTACGTCGACGAGCGGCGAGATCCGGTGAAATCCACGCGCGCGGCGGCGCACTACCTGCGCGATCTCTACGAGATGTTCGGTAGCTGGCATCTATCGCTAGCGGCGTACAACACGGGGGAGGAGCGTATCGCGCGCATCAAAGACCGCAACGGCGCGGAGACTTTCTGGGAGATGACCGAGCGGGGCTACCTGCACCCGGAAACGGACGACTACGTGCCGCAGTTCCTCGCCGCGCTGCAGATCGCCCGGGCGCCGCGCGAGCACGGATTCGAAGAGCCGCACACCGATCCCTTCGAATACGATCTGGTCAAGATCGACCGCTCGCTTCCGTTGCGGCAACTGGCAAGGCTGGCCGGCGTCGAGCCGCGCGAGGTTCTGGAGTTGAACCCCGCGCTGGTGCGCGGGGTCACGCCACCCGATCGGGGAGGCTACAGACTGCGGGTCCCCAAGGGCACCAAGGAACAGTTCGCCATTGCCTACGAGCGCCTGCTGCGCGATCTATCGAGCGTCGTGGCGCGCGCGGAGACCGTGAGAGAACGCGCGTACCGGGTTCGGCCGGGAGACACGCCGGCAGCGGTCGCCAGGCGCTTTGGCGTCTCGGTCGCTGCGCTGATGCGAGCCAACGGTTGGACCAATGCAAGGCGAATCCGCCCTGGCATGCAGGTGCGCGTCCCCGGCCCGAACGGTTCCCGCGCCGAGCTGCAACCGAACCGCAGGCAAGCGACGGCGGCACGCGGCCAGGGAGGGAGACCCGATCGGTACGCCACGTACCGGGTGAAGAAAGGCGACACGGCGAGCAGCATCGCGAGCCGGTTTGGGACCACCGTGGCAGAGCTCGCTCGCGCCAACGGATGGAACAGCGGAGAGGCCATCCGCGCCGGCGCGGCCATTCGTGTTCCCGTTGCCACTGGAGCGGAACCGCGCAGCGGGGGGAACTCTGCCGCCCCCGCAAAACCCGCGTCGTCCTCGAAGCGCATCGTTCTCGACGCATGGATGGACACGGATGCGCCGAAGCCTGCCGCCCCGCGCGGCGCTGCTGCCTCCGCTGCCCTGGCGCCGGTGTCCCGGCCGGGGGCGCCGATCGCGTATCGCGTTCAGGCCGGGGACACGCTTTCGCTTTTGAGCGCGCGGTATGGCGTGGACATCGAGACCTTGGCCGATCTCAACGGGGTGCGCGACCCAAAAAGTCTTCGCCCCGGGATGCTTTTGCGGATTCCCGCAACTCCGCACCGGAGCACGCCGGTGGTCGGCACCGGTGCCGCGGCACCTGCGCGACAGCTTGCCGAAGCGGCGCGGTGTGAAACCGTGCGCACCTATCGCATCCGAAAGGGAGACTCTCCGGCCTCCATCGCCAAGCGGTTCGGCGTTCCGGTCGCCGCGCTCATGGAGCACAACGGCTGGCGCAACCCGCGAAGACTGCGCCCGGGCCAAGCCATCGAGATCCCGGGCAATTGCGAGAGCGACGTGCGCGTCGCGTATCGGCGGAGCAAGAGCCCCGCAAGGATGAACTGACGCTACTGCCGCGCCCGCTGCACCCGAAGCGGGACTGCTCGGGCGCCGAACGCGAAACGGCGAGCGCGATTGGCTGAATCGCGCTGGCGAGCGCGCCGGGACTGCCCCAGCGGCCCAGATGGTCAAAAGCGCGAGCCCGCTCGCGATTCGGCACGCGCCGCCGCGGGGTGCGCGGGTGCGCCTCGTTGCGCGCGCCGCCAGAGCCGGTGCGCCATGAGCGCCGCCGCAGCTTCCGCTACCGTCGGCTGCAGGAGCACTCGATCGTCGGGCCCTCGAGGGCACGCGCCCACAAACGCCGGTGTCTGGAGCAGCACGATCGCGGGCACCCCGACGGCCGCTGCCAGGTGCATTGGACCCGTATTGGGCGTGACCACGAGCGTGGCCTCTGCGAGGAGCGCGGCGAAAAAGCGAAACGGCGCTGGCCGCAAGATCGGGGTGGCGTGGCCGAGTTCGCGGCGGAAGCGCGCCTCCAGCGCGCACTCTTCGACGCCGAGAAAGACAGCGACCCGTGCCTCGGCTCGCTCGAGCGCTCGGGCCAACGCGATCCAGTTCTCGACCGGCCACCGGGTTTTGTGCCGCGTGTCCTGATTGCCCCCGACGAAGATCGCCACGAACGGCAGCGGCCGATCCTCCACTGCCAACCCGACCGCCGACAGCGCGGCGCGCGCGCGCGCGGCCTCTTCCGGTGCGACGCGATACACGGGCCGGTCCGGACAGCGCGCGCCGATCTGGCGCGCGAACGCCACCGGACCATCGTACGGGTGCGTCACTGCCGGTCGCGGAAGGCACACGTTGAGAAACCGCGCGGCTTTTCCCTCGCAGCCCATGCGGTAGCGCGCGCCGCTCAGGTATGCGTAGAGTCCTCCCGAAAAAGAACCACCGAGGCCTGCGAAGGCCAGGTCGTAGCGGTTTCGGCGAAGCCGCAGCAGGAGCGCAGCGAACCGCCACGGGCATAGCACGAACTTGCGCGAGACCGCATAGACGGCCCCGAGCGGCAGGCCTTCGAGCACGGCCGTCACGGTGTCTCCCGCGAGGTAGTCGATGCGCGCTGCGGGAAACCGCTCGCGCAGGGCGTACACCAGCGGCGCGGTCATCAGTGTCTGCCCCACGCGAAAATTTGGGCGGACGACGAGCACGCGGCGCACGTCGCGCAGCGCTGTCACGGGCACTGCGGGACCTCGCGGGAGAACCCGGTCGGCCACGAACCCGAGCGCCTTTTTGCCGAGGTGGCCAAGCCAGCGGCCGAGCCGCTGCAACAACGGCGAGCGCCAATGCGCCATGCGCCCACCCGACCTACCGCCGCCCCATCAACGCGGGGTTGAGGCGCGGGTCGTTGTACGCTTTGAACTGCCGGTACACCTTGAAATACCGCCTTCCCGCCCGCACCTCGCGGAGCAACCGCTCCAGGCAGCTCACCAGATCGCTTCGTTGCTCCCGCAGCACTTCGAGCTTCGCTGCGCACTCCGCGGCCACCGCGGGCGTCTCGCGCCGCGATGCGTGAATGGCCATGTGCCAGATCTTCAAGGAGAGGATGGATAGCCGATCGACGATCATCCCCACCGTCTCCGAATGTTGTTCCGCTCCACTCCGCGGCGGATCGAACTCCGCGAGCAGCAATTCGTCCAGCCTTTCGATCAAGTTATTGCGGCGCTGGTTCCACGCGTCGATGGCGCGCTTCACCGCCGCGATGTACGCATCGCCAACATCGGTGCGCCGGGCTTCGTCTTCGTAGTTCCAAAGCGAGAAGTTGCAGAAGTGCTGCTCGACGACGACCTGTTCCGCCGCAGCGATGTCTTCCGGTTGCAACTCAGGTAAAGCCGCGGGCAACTGCACGCCCCGGCGGGTGGGATCTCCATACCAGTCGGCAAGACACGCATCGTGCAGGTGCGCGATCGCCCATGGCTCGATCCCGTGGGCGTGCCGCCCGCCCTCGCCCTTGGCTCCCGGCCCGACCTCGCGGCTCATCGCCGCCCCCTCTGCGCTGCCCAGGCGGCGGCTCGGAACTCTTCGGGAATGCGCTGCGGGCGTCCGGCCTCGTCGAGCACCGCGTGCACCGTGCGGCCCGTGGCAATGCGACCGTTCCCTTCCCGCGCGATCTCGTATGCGATTTCGAGGCGCGCTCGGCCTATAGCGGCGATCCCGGCTCGGATCACCAGGTCATCGTCGTAGCGCGCCGGCCGCCAGTAGCGGCAGCTCGTCTCTACGACCCCCAAGTAGAGCCCGCGCGCAATGTAGTGGGGAAATGGATGTCCCAAGCGCCGAAACAGCTCCGCGCGTCCAATCTCGAAAAGGCGGAAGTACGATCCATAGTACATGATGCGCATCGGGTCGCAGTCGGCAAAAATCACCCGGTAGCGGGCGACTTCCAAAAGGACCGGGTCGCCCTTGCCCGCCGCGTTCGTTCCCCTTTGCTCGCGCATTGGCAGTCGCCTCGGCTGCTATCGACCGGCCCAATATATCGGCCGACCGCCCCTCCGCAATGACGGCCGGGTCTGCCGCCTACGGCCCGTCCACAAGAGGCCGGTTGCTGCGCCGCATCGGCGTTGTTATAGGGCACGCCCAATGGCCAGGGGCACGAGCCGCTTCTTCGTCGCAGCCGCGGCGCTTGCTCTGCTCGGCGGCGCGCTCGGCCCGGCAGGTGCGCTTTCGCCATCCGACCTGCGCTCCGAGCCTGAGGGGGCCGCCCAGTTGGCCGGCGCGGCGGGCGCGCCTCGAGTCGGCTACGCGGACGGTTTCTACCTGATGGCTGCCGACGAGAGCTGGGAGCTGCGGCTCAACGGGCGGGTCGCCATCCACGCGTTTTTCTTCGCGCCGGACACGAGCCAAGCGAACACCACACTCGTCGACCGCGGTCGCATGAGCGTCGACGTTCGCGTCTACCAGTACTTTCGCGCGCGGCTGGAGAACGACTTCGCGTTCGCCGACGGACTGCGCGACGCCTTTGTCGCCCTCCGCCTCAGCCCGGCGGCCCAAATTCAGATCGGCCAGTTCAAAGTGCCCTTCAGCTTCGAGCAGTTGCGATCGAAGCGATACATCGACTTCGTGGAGCGCGCCGCAGTGGTGAACAACACGGTGAGCCCATCGCGCGACATCGGCCTGATGGTCTCGGGAAATCTCGCCGGCAAACTGCTCGAATACCAGGCCGCTGTGGTCAACGGCGCGGGGCAGAACCGCGCAGACGACAACTCGGACAAGGACGGGATTGCGCGCGTCGTTCTCCACCCCTTTCCCTCGACCCCACCGCTGCGCGGATTGAATCTCGGGGCCGCGTTCACCTACGGGAACCAGCCGACCGACCGCGGCGCACAGCGGAGCAGCATCGAGGGCAAGACCGAGACCGGATTTACCTTTTTTCCGGCGGTCCCGCGGGGCGGCAAGCGGCTGCGGGCCGGGGGCCACGCAGCATGGTTCGACGGCCCGTTCTCCGCCACCGCGGAGTTCATCCACACCGAGGAGCAACGCCCGCGCGCGGGCGGAGGGCGCCCGGGCCGGCTGCGCACCGATGGCGCGTACGTGGGCGGCAGCTGGCTGCTCACGGGCGAGACCAAGCCCGTAAACTCCCGGCTGTACCCGGCGCACCCGTTTCGCGGCCGCGAGGGAAGCGGCTGGGGCGCTTGGGAAGCAGTGGCGCGCCTGCAGTTCTTCGAGCTGGCCCACGCCCCGGACCCCGCTTCTCCTTCCCCCTCGCGCAACCGCTACGACGGCTTCGCCCTGGGCCTGAACTGGTATCCCAACGAGTTCTTGCGCGTTTCCGTCGATTATTTTTACGGTCATTTCGAGCGGCCAGAGGCCGGCGCACCCGTCCTGAACCGGCACGCGAGCAACGCGGTCGCCGGCCGGGTCCAACTCGAATTCTGATGCAACGCCCCCTGCTCCCGTGCTGGTTGCTGATCGCAATGCTGGCGGCGCTCCCGATCCGGCCCGTGGGCGCCGAAAGCCGCTTGCGTCTTTCCACGACCACCAGCACGGAAGAGTCGGGCCTGCTGGCTGCCATCCTTCCGAGGTTCGAGCAGCGGTTCGGCATTCGCGTCGAGGTCATCGCCGTGGGCAGCGGGAAGGCGCTGAAGCTGGCGGAAAACGGCGACGTCGACGCCGTTCTGTCGCACGCCCCGGAACTCGAGAGGCGCTTTCTCGAAGCGGGCCTCGGTGTAAACCCCCGTTCGGTCATGGAGAACGATTTCGTCCTGGTCGGCCCGCCGTCCGATCCCGCCGGGGTGCGGAATGCCGCGACAGTAGCCGAGGCGATGGGAAAGATCGCGGCAGCGCGGGCGCCGTTCCTCTCGCGGGGCGACGAGTCGGGCACGCACCAGAAGGAGAAGGCGCTCTGGCGCGCCGCTGGGATCGAACCGAAAGGCGAGTGGTATCTCTCCGCGGGCCTCGGCATGGGAGAGGTATTGCGAATGGCACAGGAGCGGAGGGCGTATACGCTGTCGGACCGCGGGACGTTTGCCGCGTACCGGGCGAAGGGAGACCTCGCAATTGTCCACGAGGGCGATCCCGCGCTAGCGAACCCGTACACGGTGATTGCCGTGAACCCGGCGCGACACCGGCATGTCCATTACGTGGAGGCGATGATCTTGATCGCGTGGCTCACCTCGCCCGAGGGCCAGGAGCAAATCGGAGCGTTCCGCGTGGGAGGGCAAGCGCTTTTCCGGCCGACTGCGATCCCTCCGCAATGAGCGTGAAGCACGGGCATGGAGACCGGATCGTTCCGAACCGCCCTCGAACTGCTGGCTACGCTCGATCCCGATGTCACCTCGGCGCTGGCGGTCTCCCTCGAGGTCGCCGCCATTTCGACAGTCCTGGCCGCGCTGCTGGGGTGTCCGCTCGGCTTCCTGGTCGCGACTCGCGACTTCCGCGGGCGGTGGCTCGCGGAGGTCGCGCTGCGCACCGCCACCGCCCTGCCCACGGTTGTGGTGGGCCTGGTGACTTACGCGCTCTTGTCGCGCAGCGGGCCGTTGGGCATGCTCGGCCTGCTGTACACGCGGACCGCTATGGTTCTGGGAGAGACGATTCTGGTCACGCCCCTGATAGCCGCGCTCACGATGGCAGTCGTCAGCGGCGCCGATCCGCGCATCGAGGAGACCGCTCTGACCCTGGGCGCTTCGCGCACCCGCGCGGCGCTGACGGTACTCGCGGAAATGAAGCGCGGCCTTATGGCCGCCCTGGCCACTGGGTTCGGCCGCCTGATCTCCGAGCTCGGTATCGCGCTGATGGTCGGGGGCAACATTCGCGGCGTGACGCGAACCATGACTACGGCGATCGCATTGGAAACGGCCAAGGGCGACTTCGCGCTCGCCTTCGCTCTCGGCTGCCTGTTGCTTGCCGTCGCACTGGTGGTCAATGCCGCCGTCGCGGCATGGAGCCTAATGGTGCCAGGAGCTCGGCCATGCTGAGGTCCGAAGACACCGCAGAGAACGCCCCCGCCTATTCCCTGCGCGGGGTGCGGGTGCGGTTCGGCTCCCGCCTCGTCCTCGACGTTCCGGTGCTGGACATTCCCCGCAGCCGGGTCACGGCTTTGGTCGGACCTAACGGCGCAGGCAAGACGACTCTGCTGCGGGTGCTCGCCTTCCTGCTCGCCCCGGCCGAAGGGGTCGTGTCCTTTCAAGGCGAAGAAGTGCGCGGCGAGTCGCGCGAGCTCGGCCGGCTACGGCGCCGCGTGACGCTGGTCGGGCAAGCCCCGCTTCTGTTTCGGAGCAGCGTGCGCGCCAACGTCGCCTACGGGCTGCGCGCCAGAGGCCGGAGAGACCCGGAACAGGTGGAACGCGCGCTGGCAGCGGTCGGGATGTCCGCCGCCGCAGACCGGCCGGCCTGGCGGCTTTCCGGGGGCGAGGCGCAGCGCGTCGCAATCGCGCGCGCCCTGGCCCTCGACCCCGATGTGCTCCTGCTCGACGAACCCACGGCGAGCATCGACCGGCATCATGTGGGGTTGGTCGAATCCCTCATCGCCCGCCTGGGTTCGGGCGAAACGACGGTCGTCTTTGCCACGCACAGCGCCGAGCAGGCGTACCGGCTCGCGCACAACATCGTCTCGCTGTCGGAGGGTCAGTTGGCCCCCGTCCCGCTCGTGAACGTCTTGCGCGGAGAAACCGCATGCGAGGGCGGCGCGCGATACTTTCTCGCAGGCGGCCTTCGCATCGAGGTGGCCAACGGCTGGCGGCCGACGGCCATTGCCCTTGATCCAGAGGATATCCTGGTCTCCCGGCTACCAATCGATTCCAGCGCTCGCAACTGCTTCCCGGGCAGCGTCGCGAGGGTCGAGGAGGACGACCGAGGGGTGATCTTGACCATCGACTGCAGCGGCACCGCGCTGCTGGCGCGAATCACGCGCCGGTCGTATCGCGAAATGGAATTGAATCTCGGCACGCAGGTATTCGTGACTTTCAAGTCTTCCGCCGTCCACGTGCTGAGCGAGGTCTGACGCCGTGCGCCTGGTGACGTTCGAGATCGACGGCGAGGAGCACATCGGCGCGGAAACCCCTGACGGGATCGTCGACTTCGCAGCGGCAGCGCCCGCCCTGCCGGGTACCATGGTCGACTTCCTCGCCGCGGGCCCGCTTGCCATGCGCGCGGCGCGCGCCGCGATCGCCCGCAGCAGAGAGCGCGGCCGCTCCCTGCTACCCCTCGACCGGGTGAAGCTCCTGGCGCCGGTGCCCCGCCCGGGGAAAATTCTTGGCGTCGCGCTCAATTACCGG
>JBBIUR010000027.1:28117-29586 GCA_037440145.1 Myxococcales bacterium
CGCAGCGGAGACGGGACAGCCCGTGCCCGAAGTGCCGGTGGTGTTCGCCAAGGCCCCAAGCGCAGTCATCGGGCCCGGGGCACCGATCTCCCTTCCCGCCGGCATGTCCTCGGCAATCGACTACGAGGGCGAGCTCGCGTTCGTCATTGGCCGGCGGGCGCGCGGGGTCGCCGCCGCACAGGCGATCGAGTACATCGCGGGCTTCACGATCCTAGTCGATGTCACCGCGCGCGACGTCCAGGCTCGCAGCGGCCACTGCCTCGCCAAGTCGCTTGACACCTTCGCTCCCATGGGACCCGCCCTCGTCACTGCGAGCGAGATCCCGGAACCAGGGAAGCTCCGCCTCCGCACGCTCGTGTCCGGGGAGGTGTGCCAGGACTCCACGACCGCCAATCTCATCTTTGGCGTTCCGGCGCTCCTGGAATACCTCTCTTGCGGAATGACTCTGGAGCCGGGAGATGTCGTGACCACGGGGACGCCGGCGGGTGTCGGAGTTGCCCGGAAGCCGCCCCGGTTTCTGCGTCGCGGCGACACTGTCTGCGTGGAAATCGAGCATATCGGCACCCTCGAAAATCCCGTGACTTGAGCGTTCCGCCGCGCCCCCGCGGGAAATGCGATCCGTCACGCTCGCGCGCCGGCGAGCCCGCCTGGCGCCCTTTACGGCGATGACCGCTGCGGGCCCGCAGCCCTCACAGCACCTTGCGCAACAGCCGGTCCAGGGCGGCGTCCAGGGAGTGGAGATCGGGCGCCGCCAGGAGAACGTCGATCTCCCGGCCATACGTGGCCATCGCGCTGTCGCCGGTGTTCCACCGATCCACCGGCTCGGGGTTCAGCCACACCACAGCGCGCACTTGCTCGCGGAGGCGGCGCAGGAGGTCGGCGCGCGGCGGCCTCCAGTTGTTGCGGGCATCCCCGAGAACGAGCAGCACCGTGTTGCGGTCCAGTTGCGGCCCGCATCGGTCCTCGAGCTGTGCCAGCACGCGGCCGAAGTCCGAGCGCGCCGCAAGATCGAGGCGCTCCAGGGGAATCACGTGGCCCTTCTCGAACGCAATTTCCGCCAGGCGGTCGACGAACCCGAACCATCGGACGCGGTGGAAAAACCTCTCCGCTGGCGCCAGCAAAGAGAGCAGGAACTGAGCGGCGGTCGCGGTCGAGTGGGAGAGGTCGACGAGTGCGACGAGATCGCACTTGCCCGGCCGAGGCGCCCGGAACAAGAGCTCGATCGGGACCCCGCCGCGACTGAGCGCCCGGCGAACGGTGCGCCGCATGTCCAAGCGCCCCTGCCGCCCGCGGGTCTCGCGGCGCGACCATCGGCTCCGGAACCGCTGCGCGAGTTCTTCTACGAGTTCCCGGGCCTCCTCCACCTCGCGCGGCCCCATTTCGCGAAACGGCATCGCCCGCAGCGCGCGGCGGCGCGCCAATTTCTCCGCGGCCTTCGACGCATCCCGGCGCGGCGCCTCTCCGGCTCG
>JBBIUR010000028.1:0-16482 GCA_037440145.1 Myxococcales bacterium
GCGGTCGGCCGCGAGCACGCGGTTGAACAGCGCAACAAGCGCTCCCACGACTGCCCCAAGCTCTTCTTCCCGGTCGAGCGCGGCGAGAACGCGCTCCAGGAACGTGTCCCCTCGCATCGACTCGGCAAAGGGAACCGGAAGCGCGATGCTCTCGGATGAAACCCCGCGCCGGCTGATGGAAGGTTTCCGCAGCCGCTCCATCGCCTGTCGCGGATCGAGGTACGCGTAGACCTCCAGGGCGTCAAAATAATCGCAGAAGCCGAGATCCGCCATCCGGCCCGAGCGCCACCGGTAACTCGCCTCCTCCAATTCCGAAGGCAAGGCCCACTTCGCGTCGAGCAGGAGCCGCTGTGCAAATCCCGGGTCCCCCCGGTACAGCGCGTCCAGTACCCGTTCGAGAGCGGCAGCGAGCTCCGCGCGCTGCGTCAGGAACTCGACGAAGAAAAACGTATCCGGAGTTTCGTAAATCGGACAGCGAGACTCCGGCGCCGGCTCCTCACCCGCGCTCCGGTCGTGCACGCGGGCGCAGCGAGCAAACAGAAGCGACACCAGCTCGAAATCCAGCCCCGCGAGGATGCGAGCGAGCCTGGCAGGGGGAAAGGCGCTCAGCGCTTCCAGCCACGGCTGGACTCGCTCCGCATCGACGTGGTCGCGGTCCCAGATCTCCAAGTCCAGGCAAGCCTGAACTTGCTCTGGCGATGCGAGCTCCAACAACGGGCCGGCATCGGCAAGCCCGATGTCCTTCACCAAGTAATAAAACTCTTGCTCCGGGATGGTCGGGACGAGCTCCCGCGCGCCGGGGTCCGCCAGGATTGCATCGAGTCGCCGGCGCGCGTCCGACGACCGCGCGACCCAGGCGCGCCAGCGGCTCCACCCCACCACCCTTTCTGCGTCGTGGGTGCTCGCCAAGCCCCACCGCACGGCATCCCGCTCCGGTGGCCGCACGGGTCACCTCAACGCGGGTATCCCTCGGGGTACGCCTGCCCGGTCTGCGACCCGATCCACACCGCGCCGCCCTCGAAATATTCTTTTTTCCAGATCGGTACGATCTCCTTGAGCCGATCGATGGCGAACCGGCTTGCCTGGAAGGCGGCGTCGCGGTGTGCGGACGAGACGGCAATGGCCACGCTCACCTCTCCAACCGGCACCGGCCCTACGCGGTGAACGATGCCGATTTTCTGGATCGGCCACTGCTCGCGGGCCTGGTGTCCGATCTGCTCGATCTCTCGCAACGCCATTTCCGGATACGCCTCGTACTCGAGACCCGTGACCTGGCGCCCTTCGTTGCAGTTCCGGGTCACTCCCAGAAACACCACCACCGCGCCGGCCGCCGGGTCTGTAACCGCGGCGAGGAGCGCGTCGAGGTCAATGCGCTCACGTACGATTCGGAACACCTCTGCAACCCCCGCTCACAGGAGGAATCAGCGCCACCTCGTCCCCCTCCGCCAGGCGGTGGGAAATCTCCACGTATTCCCGGTTCACGGCAAAAGACACCGAACCGCGGAGCTCGGCCAGCGGCGCGTGCGCCGCGCACAGCGCTTTCCACAAATCCTCAACGGTCCCGCCTGCTGGCACTTCGTACTCTCCCTCGCCTCGCTTCAGCCGCTCGCGGATCGAGGCAAAGAAACGCACGCGGACTTTCATCCCGGACTCTCCGCCTCCCCTCCTTGGCCGAGCAACCCGACTGTATGTCCCAGCTCCGGCAAGATGAGCTTCGTCATGCCGAGCTCGATGGCCGCCGTCGATCCGGGCAGCGAAAAGACAACCCTGCCGCCGATCACGCCCGCCGTCGCGCGGCTCAGCATGGCCGCCGATCCGACCTGCTCCCAGCTCAGCATCCGAAAGAGCTCGCCGAAGCCGTCGATGCGCTTCTCGAACAGCTTTTCCAGGGTTTCGTACGTCCGGTCGCGCCGGGTCAAACCGGTCCCTCCGGTCACGACGACCGCTTGGACTTCAGGACCGAGCTGGCGCAAGTAATCGCGAATGGCCTGCGGTTCGTCGGGTACGATTCCCGCCTGTACCACGCGGTGGCCCGCACCCTCCAACAGCTGCCGCGCGCGCGCGCCGCTCTGGTCGGTCTCGCGGGTCCGCGTGTCGCTGACGGTGAGAACCGCACACCGCACGGAGCGCGGCGCCCGGCACCTGTGCTCGTGCACGCCCACGAAACCACACCTACCACTGGAACCCGGCCTCGACAATTCCCGGCATCGGACTGGGCTCGTGGTGCGCACCGTGCTCTCAAAACACCGAAGGTCGCTCGGCCAGGAGCTCGTGGACCATCTGCTGAATCTGCCGCCGGATGTCCTGTGCCAGCATGCGCGCCGTCCGCGTGCGGATCTGCAGGTGGGCCAGATCCCGGTACAGGATGACGGGCGCCCCGAAACGGATGTACCACCGGGTCGGCAGCGGAATCGCGCCCAGCACGCCGAACCACGGAAAGAGAGGCGTCACCGGGAGATAGGGAACGCCCAAAAACCGCCCGACGGGCCCAAGACGCTCCCAGCGCCCGATCACGGGATACGCCTCCTCGGCGCCCACGACCGCAGTGGGGATAATCGGAGCGCGCGCACTCAGGCTGAGGCGCACGAAACCAGTTCGAAACGGCTGCAACCGGTACCGGCGCGCAAACCCCTTCGCCACCCCGGCAACTCCCTCCGGAAACACGCCGACGAGTTCGCCGCGCGCAAGCAGCGCGGCGGCATTCGCGTAACGCGCAGGGACCGAGCCCACCTTGCGGTAAAAGCTTCCCACCAACGGCATCTGCTCTACGAAGCGATCGTACAGAAAGCGCACCAGCCGCGGGTGCAGGCCTCGGAACTCCACCGCTGCCGCAATCATCGAAGCGTCGATGGGGATCGCACCCGAGTGGTTCGCCACCAGAATCGCGGGGCCGCGCCCAGGGATGTGCTCGACGCCGTCGACGCGCACGCGCCAGTAGCGCTCGAAAAGAAAACGCAATAGCGGGCGCACCCTCTGGTGGACGGCCGGGTCGTACCCGAAGGGATCGGCCGGTGCCTTTTGCTGGGAGCCGCGGCTCCCCTGCCTCACGCGCTGCCCCATGCCCCGGCAACTCCACGTGCGATTCCCGCGCGGCCGCCGCCCCCACGAGGGGCGACAACCGAGGGCGAAACTTTAGTCCGGGGCACCGGTGCGGCGCAAATCCGGCCCGCAGCCTCCCAGCCTCCGCGAGCCCGTTGAACACGGTGCGCATTCCCCATAATGTCTCCGCGCCATGCAGCAGGGCCCCCTCTCTCGATTCCATCGCTGGTTCCAAGAAGCCGCGCGCGCCGGTATCGAACAACCCGAAGCAATGGCTTTGGCCACCGCCGATGCCCGGGGACGCCCCTCGGTGCGGTTCGTCCTCCTCAAGCAGGCCGACGAAAGCGGCTTTGTTTTTTACACGGACTCGCGGAGTCGAAAGGGAAGGGATCTCGCAGCAAATCACTACGCCTCCGCGGTCTTCTACTGGCATCCCACGGGCAAGCAGGTACGCATTGCCGGACGCGTCGAGCAAGTTTCCGCGGCTGAAGCAGATCAGTACTGGTCGACGCGACCGCGAGCAAGCCAACTTGCCGCGACGGCATCGCGGCAAAGCGCGCCCCTCGATGAGCGCGCAGCGCTCGTCGGACGCTGGCGCAAACTGCGACGCCGGTTCCGAGGAAAGAGCATTCCGCGGCCGCCACAGTGGACCGGTTACCGCATTGTTCCCGAGGTCTTCGAGTTCTGGGTGCGGCGCAACCACCGGCTTCACCACCGCGAGCTCTTCCAGCGCACGCGCCGCGGCTGGAAATCCACCCTCCTTCAACCCTAGTCGCCCCCGAGCGGCACACGACCGGTAGTGGCAAGCCGCATGTCCACCGACGCGCCAGAGGACTGGTCCGTCCCGTCGCTCTAGCGCCGCATTGCGAACCGCCTCGTACGGCGGCTTGGGCACCGCCGCCCTCTCGCGCGTGCTCGCGGGGTGCAAGAAGTCGCGGCCAACAGAAACCGTCGTGGTCCGAATTTTGGTCGGTTCGTACTCGCTCCCCCTGTCCGGCAGACCCGTCCTCGGCGGGATCGAAACCTCAGCGAACCAGGCGGCTCGATGGGTAGTTCCGAACAGCACAATCTTCCCGACGTCGGGGCGACGACAGAAGGCCCGCAGCAAGGCCACGCGCTGGAATCCTTCGCCGAACGGCTCCGAGAAATTCTCGCACTCCGGCCTGCGCCCGCGGCATTCGCCGAACAGGCGGCCGGTCTGCTCCAGGAGCTCGCCTCCGCCCGAGCTGCGGCATTGCTCGGGTATGACCGCCGGCGCGAGCGGCTCGTGCTGCTTGCCGCCCAGAATCTGCCCCGCGAAGCGTCGGAGCTTCTGAACGGCGGTTCACGCGGCTGGGAAATCCCCCTGCGGTGCCTCCGCAACCGCCGCATCAGCGTCGTCGAAGCCGCACACGAGAACCCGTTCGTCCCCAGGGCTCTCGCATCGATTGCGCCGGAGGCGCTCACCATTGCCGCTCTGCCCGGATACGCGGACGGCAGGCCCGTTCTGGTCGCGTTGCTCTTCGCTGCCGACGCGAAAGGATTCCCGGACACCGAAGTCCGGCGGCTCGCCACAGCCGTTGCCGCGATCGCCTCAGGACTCCGCGACCCGCGGCTCGCGCCCAGTGCACCCCAGCAGCCGGCTCCGGTGGCAGGCGCGGTGTTCGACCGCGAGGCGGCAGAACCGGCGGGCCAAGCGCAGCCGCTCCGCCAGCGCCTCGAAGCTCTCGAACAGGAGTTCGCGGAGGCGCAGCGGTGGGTCGCTGCGCTGGCGGAGCGGCTGCGCTTGGCAGAAGCAGAAGGCCAAAAGCGCCTCGCGCGCGCGGAACGCGAGCGAGACAACTGGAAAAGCCGCGCGGCGAGCCTGGAAAACCAGCTGCGCGAAAAAACTCGCCAGCTCCAGGATCTGGCGGGCGAACAACAGCGCGCGCGGAACGCTGCGAGAGAAAGTGCTGCCCAACTGGCAGAAGCCCAGAAACAGGTGGCGGATCTCCAGGCGCGGTGCCGCGAACTCGCCGAACAAAAACAGGCCGCGGATACAGCGCGGGACGCGGAGGAACAAGTCCGCGCTGCTCTGGAGGCAAAGCTCCAAGCGACCGTCGAGGAGCTGACCGGGTGGCGCCAGGCCGCAGCGGCCGCGCAGCGAGTCAAAGAAGAGCTCGAAGCGAGATGGGCAGCAGCCCAGCGCGAAATCAATGCGCTCCACCGCGCCTTGTCCGAGCGCGAGGGAGCGCTGGCCACAGCGATGGCGCGGCAGCTCGAGCTCGAAGCCGCTCTTCGCGACGCGCAGCGGCAGCGGGACGAGGCGGAAGCCAAGCTCGCTCGAATTGTCGCGACGGAACCGATGCCCGGCGCGGATGAAACGAGCCTCACCATCGAGCGCACCGCACCCGCCCTGGGGAAGGCACGCGGCGCCCCGCCGACCCCCACCTCGCGCATCCGGCGCCCCGGCTTGCCGCCACCACACCGCACGCGGCTGCTGCTCTTGGACGATCCGCCACTGCAGCAGGAGGCAGCTGCAGTCCTCGCGGAAAGCGGTTGGGATTGCGTCGCGCAAGCACCCGGGGAGCTGGCAGTGGACCGGGCGACACCAGTCGACACGGTACTCCTCAACGTCGCCGCGTCCGGGGGCTGGCAAGCGCTCTGGGCGCTCTCCCACCGCGTTTTCGCCGGCGCTCCTCCGCTGATTCTGGTGTATGCACTTTCTCCCGATCTGCCCGCCGGTTTCAGCTTCGGGCGCAGCGACTTCGGCCCTTGGCCTCCGTCGCCCGCAGATCTGTCCGCCCGCCTCGAGCGGCTTCAGCCCCGCGCGCGGCGCCTGCTGATCGCAAGCGTCGATGTGGACCAGGCGGGGCGACTTCGCGACGCCCTGGCGCGCGAGAAAATCTCGGCCTCGGTTGCCCTGGACGGGCGGCAGGCCTGCGATCTGGCCGGCGCAGTGCGGCCCGAGGTAGTCGTTGTCCACCTCTCCCCTACCTGCCCCGATGCGGCCCGGGCGTTGACCTTCCTGCGCGCGGCCCCCAGCCACACCGTGCCCCTCGTGGTGCTGCTCGAGGACCCCCACGCGGATGCGGTGCGCACCTTTCTGCTCGACCTCAACCGCTCCCTGCAGCGCCTCGGAAACTTCGACTTCGGCCGCCTCGACACCGAGCTGAGGGCGCTGCTGCAGTGGGCAGGTGCCGGCGCCGATCGCCGCCTGCCCGTCGAACCGGTTAGCCGCTAGGTGCCTTCGCGGCGGCCGCGCCGGAATGCGTCCACCACGGCGCGCGCCCGCCCGGGAAAGTCGGTCACGATGCCATCCACGCCCAGGGCGAGCAGGCGCTGCATCTCGGCGGCCTCGTTGATAGTCCACGCGTGCACCTCGATCCCCAGGGCATGTGCCGCGGCGACATGGACCGGTGTGATCAGCTCGAGCTCCTCGTACCGGGGCGGAACTTGGAGCGCGACTCCGGGAGGGCGGTAGTCCGTCCACGCGCCACTCGCTGCACGTGCTGCGAAGTCCGCGACTTCCGCCGCGCAATAGCCCGTCGCGACCCTGCCCCGCGCGCAACGCCGAATCTCCCGCATCACGTCCTCCCGCTCCGCCGCCAGCAAAACGCGGTCGAGGGCGCCGCAGCCTTCCACAACGCGCACGACTTGCTCCGCAACGGGAGGGTCGGACTGCTTCACCTCAATGTTGAACCGCGCCGCCGGGAACGCCTCGAACACCTCTGCGAGAGCCGGCACCCGAATCCCCTGGCCGCGGAAGGGATAGTGCTCGCCATCGAGCGTGAACCGATACCCCGCATCGAGCCGGCGCAAGTGGCGCCAAGCGTAGGCGGACACTGGTCCCTCGCCGTCGGTCGTGCGGTCGACCGTGGCATCGTGGATTACCACCACGACGCCGTCCGCCGTTGCGTGGACGTCGAGCTCGAGGATGTCGACTCCGTGCGCCAGGGCTGCCGCGAACGACACGAGGGTGTTTTCCGGTGCCTCCGCAGCGGCGCCGCGGTGCCCCAGAACGCGGGGACGAGGAGCTGCGAAATACCCCGAACCGACCCCGCCGGCCAATGCCTCAGCTCCGGTGAACGATCAGGCCGTGCGTAGGGTCGTACGGCGAGACGGCCACGGTCACCCGGTCTCCGGGAATCACCCGGATGTGATAGCGGCGCAACTTCCCCCCGATCCGGGCGACATACTGTTGGCCGTTGTCCCCGCGCACCCGAAAATGGCCCCCAGCCATCACTTCAGTGACCGTGCCTTCGATTTCGATCAGGTCTTCCCTGCTCATGGCGGACCCAGAACCCGTGCGGAGCACGCTGCACCTGTATTCCTACCAAGCCCGCGCTCCTGTTGTCGAGGCTGGGGGTAGGGTCTTTCCCGGCGCTGCAGAGGGGCAACCGCTGGCCCCGCTCCAGCGCTCAGTAGGAAAATACTCGGCCCGCTCGCGAGTCCGCCAGCTGCTCCGCTTCCTCGACCGATGGGATCCCAGGCCGCCCGCCAAGCTTGCGGCATTTCAAGGCGGCAGCGGCAGCCGCAAAGCGGATGGTGCGCTCCGTCGGCCACGCGCGGAGAACTCCGACCGCGAATCCCGCGTGGAACACATCCCCGGCACCCGTGGCATCGACGACGGGAACGCGAAAGGCAGGGAGATACCCAAAGCGCCCTTGCTCGAGCCAGAGCACCCCGCCCAAGCCCAGCGTCGCGACGCAGATGCGAGGACCGGAGGCGGCGACCTTCCGCATGGCGCGCCGCAGGTCCCCTTCGCCCGCGTACCGGAGTGGAAACTCCGCCGACGCTACCAGGCAGTCAGTCAGTGCCAGCAACTCCTCGACTCCGGATGCGGGAAAGTCGATGTCCAGCATCACGAATGCCCCCGCCTCGCGCGCCCACCGGGCAGCGGAAACCGCAACGGCCAGGTCGTATCCGTCCGTCAGAAACAAGCGCGCGGAACGGATCACGTCCGCCGGCAACTCCTCGGCGCGCAACTCCAACCCCGCCGGTCGCTGCCACAGTACGGAGCGCTCGCCCGTGACCTCGTCGATCAGGATCACGGACTCCTGATTGGGAACTTCGCTGCGCGTGCAAGCCCCCCGCAGGTCGACGCCTTCGCGCGCAAGGGAGTCGCGCGCGAGCGCGGCGCTCGGGTCGCCGCCGAACGCGCCAAGGTATGCCGTCTTGAAACCCCAGCGCTGGAGCGCGACCAATGCAGTGGGCACCTGACCACCTGGCTGGCGCTCGTATCGCACCATCTGTTGCTTGGTATCTAGCCGCACCTGCCGCGCCAGGACGCACAAGTGGTCGATGGTGTTGTAGCCGAGACCGACCACGTCGAAGCGCTCTGCGGCGCCGGCACCTTGCGAGTCAGCGGACCGCTGCATGGATCGGAGCCGCGAGAGTGGTCTCCTCGGGATGATCGGTCGTAAGGTCCAGCCAATCGCGCAGCATTCCTTCGCGAAGATCGGTTCGCAGGCGAACTCGAATCCGGTACTCGTACCCGGGACGCACCGTCTCCACGCGGACGGTCGCCGAGCCGCCCCGCACCTTAGCTTCCAAGAGCAAGACCGGCCGCGCTCCGCCGTTGTGCAGCGCTGCGACCCGCTCCGCCTCTTCGCCCCGGCCTACCGTGCCGAAGAGCAAGCTCCCCGGCGAGATCCGCAGCTCCCCTTCCACCGTCCCCGCCACGGGCACGGAGAACCGGGGACGGCGGGTGCTGGTCGTCTCGATTTCCACCGTCTCGCGAAAGGGACCCAAGGGTGCGTCGGGAGCGACGAGCAACGTAACGCCCGGCGACCCTTCGCCAGCGTCTTCCAGGCGAGCCGCGAGCCGACCCGTCCGCGCGCGCACCTCGCGCACCCGCACGCCGTTCTGCACAGCGAGGCGCAACTGCGCGGTCAGCACATCCCCGCGGCGCACTCGTCCCACGTACAACTCCGCTGGCACAGCCGCGACTTCGGCGGTGACCTCACCCCGCAGGGTCAGCGTCGCAATGGGTGTTACCGGATCGCTTGAATAGACGGTTATGGTCCGCTCCACTGTCCCGAACGTCCCCGCGGTATCGAGGGATGCTTCGATCACTCCGGCGGCGCCGGGCTCAAGCTCCGCCGCTGGCGCCACTGCGGCCACGCAGCCGCACCCGGTGCGGACCTCTTCGATCCGCAGCGAACTGCCACCCGCGTTCTGCAGGGGAAACTCGTGGCGCACGATCGCTCCCTGCTCGACAGCGCCAAAGTCGTAGGCGCTGTGTTCGAACGCGATCCGGGGAGGCGCCGCCGGCTGCTGGCATCCGGCCACGAGGGCAAGCGCCAGTGCCAGAGCGGTCCCCCTTGTTCCAGCCCGCCGTGCCTTCACGGCAAGATCGCGACGATTCGCGCTGGAGCTCCACTACCACCGCCGATCTTCATGGGCAGGGCCATGACCGTTGCCCCCACAGGCGGCAAGCGATCGAGGTTGGCGATGTTTTCCAGCGCCGGCTTGTTGGCTCCGTTGACGATCTGGTGGACGCGGAAATCTGCTGAAGGGCCGTGATCGACGCTCGCGGTATCCACCCCAATTGCGTCAATGGCCCGTTCCCGAACGAGCCACTCCGCCGCCGCGCTCGAAAAGCCGGGGAAGTGAAGGTTCCGGGTATCGCCGGGACGGTCGGTGCCTAAATATTTTGCGCGGTCCTGCCAGTACCGGCCCCAGCCGCTGTACATCAAGACGATGGCTCCGTCCGGGATTCGGCCGTGCGCCCGTTCCCATGCGCGCAAGTCCTCCACGCGCAGGCGGTAGTCGCGGTCTCGGGCCGCTTGCCGCGAGACATCGATGACCACAGCGGGTCCCACCAACGCCGCCAGCGGAATCGCGTCCACCGCGTGCCCGGCAGCGGAGAAATGTCCGGGAGCATCCACGTGCGTCCCCCCGTGCTCCGCGGCACAAAAGCGGTTGGCCGCGTAGTAGTAGCCGCCTTCCGTCCAGCCCAGGTGCACGCGCTGGAGCTCGAAGCCCCGCTCGGTGGGCCAGTAGATCGGCGACTGGTCGAAAGGGTAGGTGAGGTCGACGATTTTGGTCTCGTCGAGAGGGTGCGCTCTCGGACAACCCAGCCTAGCCGCCAGGCACGCGACGCCGGACACCAGAGCAAAAGTCTTTCGCTTCATCCTCATGGGTTGGTACCGTAACGAATGCGTCCGCGCGTGACAAACGGCGCGCCGGCGCGAGCGAACGCAGGCGGCTCCGGCGGCGCCTGCCGGTCGCCCGCGCTGGATTGCCCGCAGCGGATTCTGCATACTGAGCCCGTGCGCGCCCACGACCTGGAGGTCCTCGAGTACCATCGCGTTTTGGACAAGGTCGCGAGCTTCGCGCAGTCGGCGGCTGGGGCGGCCGCATCCCGGCGCCTCAGGCCGCATGCCGACCCGGCAGAAGTGGCCGCAGCGCTGGACCGAACGGCGCAGCTCGCCGCACTGCTGCGCAGTGGGGAAAGCCCACCCTCGGTGGCCGTTCCGGATATTTCCGAGAGCCTCAAGCTCGTCCACCACGCGGGCGCGATCCTCGCGGGGGTGCAGCTCGTCGCGCTCTCCCGCGTGCTTGCCGCCGGCAGGGAGCTAGCAGCGTTTCTGCGCCGGCGGCACCAGCAACTCCCTGCTCTCGCAGCCTTGCGCGAGCTGCTGCGGTCCCCCGTGGATCTGGAGAGCGCGCTTCGCCGCTGCCTGGACGAGGAAGGCGCCGTGCGAGACGAAGCGAGCGACGAACTCGCCGAGCTGCGCGGGTTGCTCCGGCGCCTGCGCGCCGAAGTGACACAGCGGCTCGAGAGGCTACTGCATCGCGAGAGCCTGTCCGATGTCGTAGCGGAGCGGTACGTAACCCTCCGCAACAACCGCTACGTCATCCCCATACGCGCCGGCTCTGCCCACAAAGTACAAGGCGTGGTTCAAGACCGCTCGGCATCGGGCGAGACGCTCTTCGTCGAGCCGCTCTTCGCGGTCGAGCTCAACAACGAGCTGTTGATGGCAGCGCGGCGCGAGGAACGAGAGTGCGAAAAGATCCTCGGCGATCTCACCGACCTCGTGCGCCGGCACCTTCCCGAAGTGGAGTCCACGTTCGCCGGGCTCACCGCGTTCGACGTTCTGCAAGCAAAGGCGCGGTTCGCGGTGCGCTACGGCTGCACGCGACCATCGCTGGCCGAAGGCCGAGTCGATCTGCGGAGCGCCCGCCAACCGTTGCTCCTGCTTTCCGGGGCGCCCGTGGTGCCCGTCGACCTCCACATCCCGGAAGGCAAAGCCGCGCTGGTGATTACGGGACCGAACACGGGCGGCAAAACCGCCGCCCTGAAGACCCTGGGTTTGCTGTCCTTGATGGCGCAGACCGGGCTATTTCTCCCTGTGGCGGAAGGCAGTGAGCTCCCCTGCTGGCGCGGAGTCTATGCGGACATCGGCGACGAGCAGAGCTTGCAGCGCAATCTCTCCACCTTCTCGGCCCACGTCGCAAATCTCATCGAGATCGAGCGGCTCGCGGCACCGCCGTCGCTGGTGCTGCTCGACGAGCCTGGTATCGGCACCGAGCCCGAAGAAGGGGCTGCGCTGGCGATCGGGCTGCTGCGAACACTTTGCGCACGAGGTTTGCGGGTCGCCGTGTCCACGCACTACACGCCGGTGAAGCTTTTTGCCCTGACCGATGGGAACTGCGTGACGGCAGCCGTAGAATTCGACCGCGAGGCGCTCGCGCCGCGTTTCCGCCTCGTGTATCACTCCCTAGGAGAGAGCCTGGGATTGGCAATCGCCGAGCGCCTGGGGCTTGGCGCGCGGGTCCTCGCGGCCGCTCGCGCGGCGCAGCCCGACCCGATGCAAGAGCTGGGCGCGGCCCTGGCGCGCCTCGAGGCGCTGCGCCGGGACCTCGAAGGGCAAAGCCGCTTGTTGGAAACCCGCGCGGAAGCCGTTGCCGCCAAAGAGCGAGAGCTCGACGAGCTGCTGCAAGAGCTGCAACGGCAGAGAGAAACCCACTGGCGTGGGGAGCTCGAAGCCGCCCGCGCGTTTCTCCAAGAAGTCCGCGAGGAAGGACGGCGGATCCTCGCCGCACTTCGCGAGCGCCGGGCAACGCAGCACGAGTTTGCAAATTTCCTGGAGCGCGCCAGCACCGCGCTCGCGGCCCGCGAGGCGGAGGTGCGCCCAGATCACGGCGCCGGCGCCGGCGGCCTTCGGCCCGGGGACATCGTAGAGCTGGCGGGGGGTGGCATTCGGGGAGAACTGGTCGCCGTGAACCAGGGGCGCTCCTGGATCCGCCGCGGCACGATGCGGATCGAGGTGCCAACGGCGCAGCTGCGCCGGGTACAGGCCGCAGCGGCGCCGCAACACCGCGCCGCCCTCGAGCGCCAGGAGTGGCGCGCAGAAGCTGAAGTCACGCTGATCGGGCTGCGCGCAAAAGACGCGCTCGCAAAGCTCGAGAAGTTCCTCGACCGAGCTGCCATTGCCGGGCACGCCAGTGTCCGGATCATTCACGGCCTGGGCAGCGGCGTTCTGCGCCGCGCGGTGCGGGAGTACCTCGAAAACTCCCCGTACTGTTCCGGTTACCGCGACGGCGAGCCACAAGAAGGCGGCGCGGCGGTCACGATCGCACAAATCCGCTGAGGGCGGGTACACGCCCTGCAATCGAGAGGCAACTGCTGCTCGGCCACAGCCCGGGAGGCGCCGCGTCGCTGTTTCCGTGGCTCGCGCCGCTCTCCTCGAAACGCGTCAGAGGTATTTTTTCCACCACGGCGCACCCGGCTGATCGTACTTGCTCTCTTTTCCAGCCGCCATCTTGCCGCCCTTTGGTCGCGATGGAGACTGCGCGGAGGGCGGCAGTTTCCCGGCCTCCTTTTTCTTCGACACTGCCTTTTTCCTCGCGCTCGCTTTCTTTCCCATTCGATGGCGCCCTTCCGTTTCCGCGTTCGCAATGCGGGCTGCATATCAATCATGCCGCCGTTCGCTCTTCAAGGGAGCCCCACCGCCCCGCGAAGAAATCCATCGCCTTTCCGACCTCTCCGCCAGGCACATCTCGGTCGCGCCGCCGGGCACGCGCTTAGCCGGGGAACTCTTTCATGTAGGCAATGAGCGCTCGAATCTCGTCCCCGGTGAGGTTCTGATTCGGCATGATCACGTCGCCGAACTCGTGCGTCCACTCCTGCAGTTTCGGATCCTTCGCCACCATTTCGGCGGGGTTCTTCAGCCATCGCCCGAGCCACGCTTCGTCCCGGCGCTTCGTGACGCCGGCGAGGTCCGGCCCAATGAGCGTTCCGCCCCCCACCCGAAGGCACGTGGTGCACCGCCAGGTGTCTATCACGAACCCTCCGTCGCGCGGCAGCGCGGTCGTCGCGGGCCGCGGGAGCGGAAACTCGCCCCAGCGGGCTCGTGGCTGGCGGCGGCACCGGAACCTCCCGCACCATGGGCTGAATGGCGGGGGGTCGCCTCCGGGCTGCCGGCACGTATTGTGGGGGAAAATCCACGCGGCGCCAGCTCAAAACGAGAAGCGCCAAGGCTTTGGCCTCCTCGTCGGTAAAGCGATAGTTCGGCATGCCACTGCCAAGCACGACGTTCTGGGGACTTTTGAAGTGCTGGATGTGCCAATGGAGCGCCGTCTGCGGACCCTGCACGCGCGAAAAGTCCAGGTGCTCCGGGTTGTTGTCCCCGGCGTACGTCAGGTCGGACGCCCCGAGGCCACCACCGCCCTGGAAGCCGTGACACGACAGGCATCGCTTCTTTGCGAACAACTCCTTCGCCACGTTGATCCGATCCATGGCGGGGGTCATGTCGTCGGCGCGGTGGCAGGCATTGCACTTCATCTCCGTCAGCTCCGCCCGCGAGAGACCGTACTGCGCCGCCAACTCCGCGCTTAGCAGGGGATCTCCCCAATCGGCGACTTCTCCGTGCGCCGCCGCCTTTTCCGTCGCGAAGCCCTGCCCGCCATGGCAAACGGTGCAACCGAAGTTGGGGTACGGATGCCTCTCCATGTAAGGCAGCTCCGGGTGCTCGCGGTAAAGCGGCGGCAAACCCGGCAAGCTCGACAGCGAGCCGTCGTAGTTCAAATGGCAACTGATGCAGCGGTCGACGCGCCCCAGTGCAGGCAACCAGATTTGCTGCACGTCCCGCGGCACTGCTGCGGCGGCTGCATAGGCACCCCGACCCAGCAAGTAGCGGCGAAAATCCTCCTGCACCTGGCGCCATTCCGGCGTGTATTCCCGGTGCGCGGCGACGAGCACCGCGACCAGCGACGCAAGCGAGGCGGCGAGCAGCGGCCAAAAGTCGCGATTGGCAGCGAACGAGCGTTGCACGGCTGCCTTCTCAGAGGCGGCGGGGCAATGCCGGCCACGGCTGCCAGGGCCAGTAGAGCTGCCAGTACGGTCCCCGCATCAAAAGACCGATTAGCACCAGGGCCGCGATGCCAAGCGCCACGAGCGCAAACACCGCGTTCTGCACGC
Source organism: Myxococcales bacterium (assembly GCA_037440145.1). Taxonomy (GTDB): domain Bacteria; phylum Desulfobacterota; class Binatia; order HRBIN30; family BPIQ01; genus JBBIUR01. Next base: position 14,429 of record JBBIUR010000028.1, read on the forward strand.
GCCGCTCGCGCGGGAACCACCGTCCCATCGTGTGCAGCGGGCTCCGGTCGGCAAAGGGCCAAAAGGCTGCGGCGACGAGCAAGATACCCGGGATCAGAATCCCGCCCACGAAACCCCCGCTCAGCGTGAATCTGCCAACGCGGATCGTCGTTATAGCGACGAGTTCCTGAAGCCACAGAAAATACCACGGAGCCTTTGCGGGGTTGGGCGTCAGGCTGGGGTTCGCCGGTTCCTCGAGGGGCGCCTCCCAGAGCAAGCTCAGCACGACCGTGACGCTGAAAACGGCGAGGAAGACCAGCACCAGGCGACGCGACAGGTGCGGGGATGAAAAACTCGCTTCCGCGTTCGCCGGGCGCGCCGCCAGCGTCTCGAGGCTCGTCCCGGGCGCGATGCCGAACAGCGAATAGGTCTTGCCAGGAACAGGAGGAGTGGCCTGCAACTCGGGAGGCGGTGCGCCGGCCGGGTCGGCAACGGCGAGCCCGCCGTCTCGCCGCACTCGCCACATGTGATACGCGAAGAGCAGCGCCACCGCTGCGGGGAGCACGAACACGTGCAAAACGTAAAAGCGGATCAGTGCCCCCTGACCAATCTCGGTGCCGCCGAGAAGCACGAAGCGGAGGGTTTCGCCAAGAACCGGAAGGTCCTTCGCGATGTTCGTCCCCACCGTGACGGCCCAAAACGCCAACTGGTCCCATGGCAGCAGGTAGCCGGTGAAGGAGAGGAAAAGAGTCAGCAACAACAGCAGCAAGCCGACAAGCCAGTTTGCCGCCCTCTGGCCCCGATAGCCACCCGTGAAGAAAACTCGGAGCATGTGCAAAAACACCGCGAGAACCATCAGGTGAGCCGCCCACCGGTGTTGGTTTCGCAGCAGCCAGCCAAACCCGACCACATAGTGGATGTCCTTCACGCTCCAATACGCCCGCTCCGTCGAGGGAATGTAGAAGAACATCAAGAGCGCGCCTGTCACCGTCAGGATCAGAAACAAAAAGGCGGCAATTGCGCCCAGCCACAAGCTAGCGCGCCACCCGAGGCTGCGCTCGTCAACTTTTGCCGGAAACCAGTGGAGCCAGAGATTCGCGACGATCGCCGAGCCGGCCTCCCGCTCGCTCGCCGGGCTCCATGTCCAGACGACCCACCGCCACAGCCGCTTCCATCGCGCCCCCATAGCTCTCCCCCCAGTTCAAACGGCCGCAAAGCGGTACGTGGTGGGAACCGTCTTGGCAGAGTCCACCACCAGAAAGCCGTCTCCCGAAAGGCTCAGCGGGTACCAGGGCAACGGCCGGGGCGCAGGCCCCGCGAAGCGCGTGCCGTCCGCGCGGAACTTGCTGCCGTGGCAGGGGCAGTCGAACTCCTGCCGCCGGTTGTCCCAGGCTACGGTGCAGCCCAGGTGCGTGCACACGCCCGAAATCACGTGGAACTGGTTCCCGCTTCGGACCACGAATAGCCGGTGTGCCGGGACGAATGTCACCCCCTCCGGGTACTGCTCCGGCCTGCCGAGCTTGAACTTCTTAGAGGGCTCGTACAACACGCGCGGCACAAAAGCGCGCACGACGCCGCCGAGCTGCGTGGCAATCGCAGCGACCACCGACCACTGCCCGATCCACTGGAGGAAACGCCGGCGCTCCGGATCAACGATCACTGACGGGAATTGGTTCGACATCGCACTCCTCGAATCGAAAACGTTCCATGGTAATTGCACCGGTGGGACAGCGAATGGCGCACAACGCGCATCGAATACACTTCTCCTCCGCGTACAGGAAGGCGGTCGCCGGCCGCTCCGGCGGGGCCAGCTCCGCGACGACCGCGGCATCTGCGGGCATCAGTTCGACCTCTTCGATGGGGGCAAAGCGAATGCAGTCTTCAGGGCATATGTCGGCGCAGCGGGCACAGAGAACGCACAGGTCCGCGTTGTAAATCGGATGCACGTGGCAGTTCAGGCAGCGCTGCGCTTGTTGCCGCGCCTCTGATTCCGCGTAGCTCTCCTCCACCTCGGTGATGCCCGTACGCCGATCAATGGGCACAACCGGGACGCGCCGCGGAATCCGCTCGTAGCC
>JBBIUR010000028.1:16494-25005 GCA_037440145.1 Myxococcales bacterium
GATATCGCGCCAGTGGTTGCTCTTCCGCCACTACTCGCAGGAGGCGATGTGGGCGGCTCCCGGTCAAGTACGCGTCGATCGACGCCGCAGCGCGCTTCCCCTGCTCGGCCGCAGTGATCAACAGGCCCGGGGGGAAGGCTCCGTCTCCGCCTGCAAAAACTCCTGGGGCGCTCGTCGCCATCGTCTCCGGATCGACCCGAATCATGCCCCCAGGAGTGAGCTCGATCCCGTCCTCCGCGCGCAGAAAACCGTAGTCCGGTCTCTGGCCAATTGCCAAAATGATCGTGTCCGCCTCCATTACGCGCTCCGTCCCGGGCGCGAAGACGGGGTTGAACCGGCCCTCTGCATCGAACACCTGCGTGCATCGGATGAGCTCGATCCCCGTCGCTCGACCGCGCTTCCCGACGATCCGTTTGGGGCCCCAGCCGGGAAGAAACTCGATCCCCTCCTCGCGCGTCACTTCCATTTCCTCTCGTCCCTGCACCGAACGCATCGCCGGCATCTCCTCCAGCTCCTCTAGGCTCACCACGGAAACGTTGAGCGCTCCTCGCCGCCGCGCCTCCCGCGCCGCGTCCAGGGCGACGCGCAGCTCAGTGCCCATGATGCGCCCGAGTTCCTCTGCAGCCCGTTCTGCCCGGCTAAGAAGGACGCGCACTGCCGTCCGAGCAGCGTCGAGCGCGACGAGACCCCCGCCCACCACGACCACCCGCCGCCCCACCTCCACCCGGTAACCCCGGTTCACATTCAATAGGAAATCGATCGCCTTGATCACGCCGTCGTAGTCGCCTCCCTCGATTGCGAGGCTGCGGCCCTGTCCCGCGCCGACTGCGAGAAAGATCGCAGCGAAGCCTTGAGCGCGCAGCTCGGGTATCCCGAAGCTGCGGTCCAAAGGGCGCCCGAAGGCGAATTCCACGCCCAAGACGCGGATCTCGCCGATCTGCCGGTCGATGACCTCGCGGGGCAACCGGTACTCCGGGATCCCGTACCGCATCATTCCACCGCCGTGCTCCATGGCCTCGAACACCGTGACCTGGTAACCCATCACAGCGAGGTCGTGGGCGCATGCGAGACCGGCCGGCCCGCTGCCGACGACAGCGACCTTTCGCCGTGCGCCTCGCCTGCGCGCCAGGGCTCCCCAGTGACTCGCCGTCGTGCTGTGCCCCGCACCCTGCAGAGTTTCCGGGATTGCCCCCAGTGGCAGCGGGGAGAACGACTCCGGTCCGAACCGCTCCGTGACAAAGCGCTTCAACGGCCGAATGGCCACCGGCGCGTCAATTGCGCCGCGCCGACAGGCGTCCTCGCACGGAGCCCCGCAAGTCCGCCCGCAGATCGACGCGATCGGGTTCGGAGACCGGGCCACTGCGTACGCGGCACGGTCCTGCCCCGCCGCGATCAACTGGACGTAGCGCCCGGCATCGGTCTTCACGGGACACGCAGCCAGGCAGGGCACGTTTTCGCGAAACCAGGCGAGAGACCGAACGACGGCGCGCACCCGATTTTGCCGCGTCATTTCTGAGGAGCTGCGGGTTCCTTGCAGAAGCTGCGCACGAAGCGCACGAGACCCCGAATTTCGTCGGAGGAGAGCGTGCCTCCCCAGGGCTGCATGTCCGCCGACATTCCCATGGACTCCCCACCTTGGCTGATCACCTTGAACAGCTCGTCGTCACTCCGCTTCCGCATCCCCGCGCAGTCCCCAAAATCCCGAGGCTTGGGGTTGAGCGCCGCGGCCGATGGTCCGTCCCCTTTTCCACTCTCGCCGTGGCAATTGACGCAGAAAACCTCGTAGTTCCGCCGCGCAGTCTCCAGGCTCGAGTCCTCTGCCAGCGAGTGACCCGGCCGAGCGAGAAAAACGGGCAGCGCCACTGCGCACCAAACCCACCCGCCGCGCATCTTCATTCGCTTTCCCTCCTTTCGCCCGGCTACCGCCGTTTCAGGTATTCGAGAATCGCGCGCGCGTCTTCGCCGGGAAGATTCGCACGCACGCGCATGTGCTGCACGACCACATCCCACTCGGCTGCCGACCGCTCCGCGGCACCGCGGGCATTGTGACAGCCGCCACATACGCTGGGCCACAACTGCGCACCGCGGCGGATCTGTTCCTGCTTCTCCGCTCTTGCGACCGGGTCTCCAGCCCGGGCGCTTCCCGCCCACCAAGATCCAAGGGCCGCCGTCGCCCCCAGCGCTGCGATCGCCAACCGCATTCGAAATGGCATCATTTCCTCCTCTGTATTTTCTGCTGCCTCAAAAGCCCACCGCAATCTGCGTTTGGATTGCGTCGCTGTCAGTCGCATCGCGCGGCATGTCGCGGTCGTACTCGATCTTCCACACCACGGCCGGGCTCAGCCAGTAATCCACGCCGAATGCGAACTGCCGGGGATGGGGATCCAACTCTCCCTCGGCTGCCCTTTGGTTCTGACCGCTGTAGCGCGCCACCAACTCCAAGCGATCCAAATGGGGAACCCCGATGCGGCTGAGCTTGTACGATCCCTGCACATACCACCCCTCGCGGCGGTCTGCGGCTTCCTCCTCCGGCATGTCCCGCCTCAGAAACAGGTATTCGCCGCGCACTTCGGCGATGTCGTACTGGTACACCGCATCGATCCCCCACGACGTGAGCCAATGGTCGCCTGCGGCATCCCACAGTCCGTCCCAGGTCGATGCACCGAGCCGCAAGCGGCCCCACCCGGAATCCACAGGCAGCGGCTGCACTCCCACACGCGCCCCGTACCCCTTCCCGCGATTCAAATCCGCGTTGTTGCTCGCGAAGGGCGCACCCACTTCGTCGCTTTCAAAGCGGGGCCCGTTGGCGACGTACACTGCGTACTCCAGGGTCGCGCCCGGCCCATAGCCGAGGTTCGCGCCGCCGCGCAATTGGGCTCCGATCTCGGTGAACGGCAGCAGCCCTCCCTCTTCCGGCTCGCGAAACGGAAGCGGGTGGCTCACGAGCTTGTTGATCCAAGCCGGATGCAGCCGTTCGATGAACTCGCCGAACGGGAGCAGCATCTTCCCAGCCGCCACCATTGCAAAATCCGCCAGCTCGACATCGGCCTGCGCGTATTCGAGGCTGATTTCGCTCTCCCCCTCCTCGGGCAGCATGGCTTCCAGCTCCGCTTCGAACAGCACGCGCTCGAATGGGCGGAAAAGGAAAATCGGGTTCAACGCCGCGGAGAAGGTGTTCTCGTCGGTCCGGTCACTCCATCGATAGCGCGCGAACCCGTAGCCAGTCACGAGAAAGCGATCGCTCCCGGGCCGCAGTGCGCGCACTTCCGACAGCAGCCGGTCCGCTCGCGAGACGGCTTCCTTCTGCTCTGCCTTCGTCTCCGCGGCTGCCTTCTCCATCGCTTCGAGTTGCTTCTCGATCTGCTCGATCCGCTTCCGATCCTGTTCGCGCTCGCGCCGGAGTTGCTCGAGGGCCCGCCGCACCTCGTGAAGGGAACCGTCCGCTTTCGCCTGGGCTCCCACCCTTGCCGGCAACACCGCCACTGCCACTGTTCCCAGCAGTGCAGCTGCGACCGCTCCTGCTATCTCTCCTTTCATGCGACCCCCCATGCTTGTCGGGCGCCCGCTGCCGGACGCGCCTGGCACCAGTCGGAATCGAGCATCGCATGTGCCGCCCGAACCCCGGCAGCCACCAGCACTCTGAGCCGCGAGTGCCTCTCGACTCCTGCGCCGCCTTGCGAAACCCGGCCCGATCGGCTCGCAGCCTTGCGAGTCGCGGTCCAAGCCCCTGGCCCGCGCTCTTTTTCCTCCGTCGCGCCGCGCGTGCGCGGTGTGCCGGCGCTCGCCTGGGATCCTCCGGACTCGCGTCGGTGCGAGTCCCGGGCGCCTAGCGCTCCGAGAGCCGGTACTTTGCCAGGCGACGGTAGAGGGTCGCGACGTCGATCCGCAGCATTTCCGCCGCGCGTTCCCGGTTTCCTCCGGCGGCCCGGAGTACCCACGCGATATGGCGGCGCTCGAACTCCTCGACCGCTTCTCGCAGGGCCATCGGGAGCTCCTCCGTTCCCCGGAGCTCGGACGGCAGGTCTGCCACGTCGAGACGATCTCCCTCGCAAAGAATGCAGGCCCGCTCGATGACGTTGGAGAGCTCGCGAACGTTCCCGGGCCACCGATAGCTGAGCAACACCTTCATCGCCTCGTTGGACACCGCGGGCGGCTTCTTACCCACTGCGCGCGCGTGCATCCGGACGAAGTGGGAGACGAGGGCCGGGATGTCCTCGCGGCGCGCGCGGAGCGGCGGCAGATCGATTCGGAACACGTTCAGGCGGAAATACAGGTCGCGACGGAACCGACCCTCGGCGATGGCTGCCTCGAGATCCCGGTTCGTCGCGGCCAGAAGCCGGAAACTCGCTTGCACTGGCCGATCGGCGCCCAAGGGCAGGATCTCGCCGCTTTCCAGCGCCCGCAGCAGCTTTGCCTGGACCGACATCGGCAGCTCGCCCACTTCGTCGAGAAAGACAGTTCCTCCTTGCACGCTGCGGAGCAGGCCCTCGCGTCGGCGGTCCGCCCCCGTGAAGGCACCGCGCTCGTGGCCGAATAGCTGCGACTCGATCAAGTGCTCGGGAAGCGCGGCGACGTTGAAGGCGAGGAACTCGCGCTCTGCAACCGCACTGCGCGCGTGAATGGCGCGGGCGACCAGTTCCTTCCCGGTACCGCTCTCCCCAGTAATCAGCACGGTCGCGGTGGTCGGCGCGACCTTATCCACCAACTCGAAAACGCGCCGCATCGCCGGGCTCTCGCCGACGATCCCCTCGAAACCAAGCCGTTCCGAAAGGTCGCGCCGCAATCGGGCTACTTCGTCTTTCAACGCTCGATACGCGAGCAAGTGCTCGATGCGTTTGAGCAGGTCCTCGAAGACGATCGGCTTCAAAAGATAATCGTGCGCCCCGAGATGCAGGGCCTCGACTGCAGATTCGACCGATGCATACGCCGTCATGATGAGCACGAGGGTTTCCGGCCGCGCCGCGGCGATTCGCTTTAGGAGCGCCAGCCCATCCATGTGGGGCAGCCGCAAGTCCAGGATCGCCAACGAGTAATCGTCCTGTTCCACGCGCGCGAGAGCCGCGGGGCCATCGGCCACGCCATCCACCGCGTATCCGGCGCGCGCCAGGAACTCGACCAGGTTGGCGCGCAACACTTCCTCGTCTTCGGCAATCAGGATCCGGGCCTTCATGAATCCCGCGCCCCGACCCGGCCCACGGGCAGGTACAGAGCGAACACGGTGCCGCGATCGTCCGTGTGCTCCAAGTCGATTTCCCCCCCCATGCTCTCGACGATGTTCCTGCTCACGAACAATCCGAGGCCGCTTCCTTGTCCGGGTGGCTTGGTGGAAAAAAACGGCTCGAACAACCGATCGCGCAACGGCTCAGGGATCCCGCGCCCGGTATCGCGCACGCGCACCACGACCCAGCCGGGCCGCGCGGCCGTCTCGAACTCCAGCGCTCCGCCGTCGGGCATGGCGTCGAGCCCGTTCAGGCCGAGGTTCAACAAAACTTGGAAGAGTTGGTCCTCGTTCGCCCGCAGCCCAGGGAGCTGCGGCGCCAACCGCAGCTCGATCCGCACTGAACGCGCCCTCGGGTCGTGCCGCAACAGCCGCGCGACGTCTTCCACCACCTGGTTCACCGAGACCAGCAGGATCTCGTCGCGGCGCCTCCGCGCAAAGTCCACCAGCTCGCGCAACATCCGCGACATGCGCGCGATTTCCCGCGCAACCACGGAAAGCGTTTCCTCCCGCCGCTCGGGCTGCTCGCGGGCCAGCTGTAGCTGCGACGCGATGGCCGCCAGCGGGTTGCCGATCTCGTGCGCCAAGCCTGCGGCCACCAAGCCGAATGCGGCCATCCTTTGCTGATGGAGCTTTTCCATCTGCCTCTGTTTTTCCGCGCTGACCACCCGAGCGATTTCCAGCACCGACGCCACGTTGCCATCGGCATCGAGGACCGGGTAGGTCTCCACCTCGATGGCCTCGCGGCCCGCGCGCGCGCGTTCGGATCGCTCTTCGCACGCGCGGCGGCCGGTGGCAAAGGTCTGCTGCGCGGCGCAGTCCTCGCACGGGGCGGAGCGGCTTTCGAACACCTCGTAACATCGCTTGCCCACGAGCTCTCCACCAAAGACACGCACCGCGGCCGCGTTGGCTTTCAACACCCGATAGTCCCGGTCGACGACGAACACGCGGTGTTCGATCGAGTCGAGCAAAATTTCGGCAAATCCCTGACTCTCGCGCAGCTCCCGGGCGCGGCCTTCCAGACTTCTCTCCCAGCGAGTTTCGGCTCCCCGCTGCGCCCGCACTGCTTGCTCCAGATACGTGCCGATCACCGCGATTTCGCGCGGCCCTGCGGGCACCTGGGCCTCCGCTCCAACTCCGGCCGCCAGGTGCGCCGCGGCGCGCGAAAGGGATTGGAGGGGAGAGATCACGGCGCGCCAGCCGAGCGCGCCGATTCCCAGGCCCAGAAGGAGCGCAACCGCGCCGGCGAGTGCAACCTCGCTTTCGAGTTCGCGCGCCGGTGCCAGCACGGCTGCCACTGGCATTTCCACCACCAGGCCGCCTGGCAACGATGGGATCTGTCGATACGCCGCAATCGCGTCCGTGGACGGAGGGCCTGCGCGCGCACCCAAACCGGAGCGCGCCTCCGGGCCGCAACCGCGCAGCGAGTCCCCGCCAAGCTTCGACTTACCCTGCAGCCGCACCGGCCACAGCGGCGCGCCCCGGTCATCGACCAGGCAGAGACTCGCTTGCGGTGGGAGCGCCTTGCGAACGGGGTCCAGGAGCCGGCGGACGTCCAGCTCCAACTCGGCACAAATGCTCGCCGCCTCTTGCTCCGCCCCGCTGGCGTCGCCCAGGGGGGCCGCCAGGCGGAGCAGCACTCCACCGCGCGCGCCCGCACTCCCGGCAACAGGAGCACTGCCGCAGTTGCCCGCCCCGAAGACGGCGGCCGCCTTTTCCCCACCGCCTTCACCGCCCGCCGGGAGGCGAATCCCAGCCGACTCCAGGCGCGCAAAGCCGCCGGAGCGACGCTCCACAACTCGCAACGCATCTAGGAGACGCCGGTTCGCGCCCGGATCAAAGGCAGCAGTACGGCGCGCCAGCCGCTCCCCATCGGTCAGCTTCGATACCGAGCTCTGGAATGCCTCGCGCACCTCTCGCACCGGGTTCTCCACTGCAGAAGCCGCCGCTGCGGCAACGCGCCCGAGGCGCTGCTCGGCGTCGCTCCGCAACCATGCTCGCAGGCGAACCCGCTGCCAGGCCTCGAGCGTGCCTAACGGCAACAGCAGCAAGCAGGTGCCGAGCACGCCCCACCACTGCGCTGCGGTCAGCGAACGCCGGCAGCGGGCAGCCTTGCCTTCCTGCGCCGCAGTTGGCCCACCTCCAAGCTCGGGGCGCGCGCTTTCCGCCCTCTGGTGTCCCGGTGCCGCCTCCATTGCCTTTCGACCCCTCTATGCGCCAACGAGCGTCGGACTGCCAAGAAGCATCTCGCAGCCGCGACCCTTGCCTCTGCCGCGAGTCTCGGCCCTCGCCCTCTGGGAGCCAAGCCAGTAGCAACCAGGGCGCGCTTCGCCGAGCCGCGCGTGATTAGAGGTTTTCGACGTAGTTGCGAATCACGATTTGGCGAACGCGCCCGTTCAGCGCATCGCGCTCATCCAGCGGGACTCCCTGTGTCGGTATCGGCCGGTCCAACACGATCCGCACCTTGCCCCCGGGCCGGATGACGCGGCTGCCCTTGGGGAGGAATTTCCGCGTCCCGCTGATACTGACCGGAACGATGGGGAGCCCCGCAGCGAGCGCGAACATGACGCCGCCTTTCTTGAACCGATGCACCTTGCCGTCAGGGCTGCGCGTCCCCTCGCCGTAAAACAGCACGCAAAAGCCGCGCTGGACCTCTTCCTTCGCTTTCCGGTTTATGATCTCCACCGCCTCTTGGGGCTTGCTCCGATCGATCACGATATGGTCGCTCAAGGCCAGCGCCCAGCCGAAAACGGGCACGCGCAAAAGCTCCTTCTTCGCCACAAAGCGAATCGTCAGTGGCAATGCCGCAATCGTGCACCAGATGTCGAAGTTGCTGAGATGGTTCGAAATCAATACGTACCGCCCCTTTGGGTCCACGTTCTCGAGCCCTTTCACCTCAATTTGGATCCCGCAGGTTTTCACGATCCAGCGGCACCAAACTTTGCCGAGCACGTCGGCGGGCCAGCCCTTGCGCGTCAGGAGCATCATCCCGATGCAGAGCAATCCCAAGACGATCGTGTAGGCGAGGATCAGCAGCGAAGCCGCCGCACCCCACAACCTCTGCAGCGGGTTTTGAAACCCGACGCTGGCGATTTCCCCGACCTGCTGCATCCCCGTCTGCCAAGCCGCGCCCACCCTACCCCAGCCCGCTCGCAGCATCAACGGCCGTCACTGCGGGTGTTCCGGCCGGCTAGCGCGATGCAAATGCCCTCCATTCCCCCGCGCCACCACGCCACCGCCATGTGCGCCGCGTTCGCGGCGTACCCGATCCTTCCGAACCGGTCCACCGCGAT
>JBBIUR010000029.1:0-13468 GCA_037440145.1 Myxococcales bacterium
GCCCGGTGATGCCCTCGCCGGGTCCGTCTCTTTTCTGGGGTACTTTCCCCGCTTCGCGGCGGGCCGCCGTTAGCGGCCACCCTGCCCTGTGGAGTCCGGACTTTCCTCCCGCCCCGGCTGAGCCGGGAGCGAGCGACCGCTCGACCTCCTCTCGCGCCATCGAGTTTAGCTATTTCTCCGTGGATTCCAAGGGAGCCTTCCCAGGCTCGCCCTCGGCCTGTTGGCTATCGGGCCTCCAAATAAGCATCCGGTGGCAGTTGGGGCAGAGGTGCACTGCGCCACCGCGCTGGAGCTCGTTGAAGAGCTGCGGCGGGACGTGCATGTGGCAGCCCAGGCACGTGCCGTCCCGCACTGGAACGACCGCCAATCCTGCGCGCCGCGCGAAAATTCGCTCGTATTTTGCACGCAGGCCGGCATCGATTCTCATCGCTAGTCGCTCGCGGCGCGCCCGATCTCGGAGCAGCTCGTCCTCCAAGGCCGCCAACTTTTCCCGGCTGCTGGAGATCCATTCGCTCGCGGGCCGTTCGAGCCCTGCCAGCGCCGCCTCTGCGTCGCCGAGTCGTTGCGCCAGATTTTCCAGCTCTTCCATGCAAGCCAACAGCTCGGTTTCCAGCCTCTGGAGGGTCTCCTTTCCCGTTTCGATCTCGCGGCGCGTCGCTGCCAACTCTTTCTCCGTGCGCACGCGGTTCAGCCGCATGCGCCGCTCTTTCATCTTTGCTTCTTCTTCGTCGAGAGCTGCTTCCAGCTCGCGCCGCCGGCGTTCCAGCGCCTCGCGCTCGGCGCGCAGCGAATCGACGAGATGCCTCTTTTCCGCGAGTTCCTGTTCTTTGAGCTCCATCTCGTGTTTCAGCAGCTCGCCGCTGAGCCGCTTGGTCTGCAGGCGTTGGTCAAGTTCTTGGAGCAACGCGAGCTGCTCCAGCGGGTCTGTGATGCGTTCGATTTCGTCTCCGTTGGTCTGTTGGTCCATGCTCGCCTTTTCTGAGCGCCTTAGCGATGTGGGCCCACCAGGACTCGAACCTGGGACCTACCGGTTATGAGCCGGCGGCTCTGACCACCTGAGCTATGGGCCCCTTTCTTCGTGCCTCGCATCCGAGAAACACATACAGCCTACTCCGCCGCTCGTCCTCCGCAATGCCCCGGCAGGCGCCGCCGAATGTCTTGCCCGCACCGCCGCGGCCCGGTCGGAAAAACCGGGGCGATGGGCTGCCCGCTTTTCTGCGAGGTTTTCATGGCGCGCTGCCGTGTCCTTTTCTGGCAAATGCCGCCTGTGCGCGGCGCAGCAACTCCCGCTCCCGTTGCGGATCGCCCTGGGCCCCAAGGCCGCGCAGTTCGGCCAGCACGGCTTCCCGAACCGGCCGTTCGGCCTCTTCACGCAGCCGCTCCACGCAGTCGCGCGCGACCTGCCACGCGTCGGTTTCGTCTCCGAGGCTCGCGGCGCGGATCCGCTGGGCCAGAGCCTCCGGCAACTCGTCGAGGACCGCAGCAACCGCCGGGGGGCCGTGCGTCCAGGCCTGCGCCAGACGCGCGGCGCAGCGGGCCAAGTCGGGGCTTCGAAAGTCGGGCTTTTGCTCGCACACCCAGCGGGCAATCTCCCTGCTCTGTGCCATCGCCTCGAGGAGCTGCACCTCTGCGGGCGTCCCCACCGGGGGTTCCGTTTTGACGGCAGCTTCTCGGGGTGCGAAAGCGTCTCGCCCGCGCCCCACGGCTACGGCGCGCAGCGCGTCCTCCCCGATTGCCAGCCGCTCGGCGGCCGCGTGCACCAAGACGTCGCGGTGGATCGGGTCGCGCACGCGGCGCAGCGAGCGCGCTACCTCCGCGGCGATTTGCGCCCGCTCCTCGATCGGAGCCTGGAGACTCCGCTGCCTCATCTCGTCGAGGTAGAAGTCGGAAATCGGGACCGCACAATCGAGCAGCGCCCGCGTCGCCTCCGCGCCGCGCTGGCGGACGAAGGAATCGGGGTCGTCTCCCTCCGGCAAAAACGCCGCGCTTGCCCAAATGCCGGCCTCGGCGCACACTCCGAACGCCCGCAGCGCCGCAGCCCGTCCCGCTCGGTCACCGTCGAAGAAGACAACGATGCGCGGCGCGATCCGCTTCAAAAGGCGCAAGTGGCTCGCGGTCAGCGCGGTGCCCAAGGTGGCCACCGCGTTGCGAATCCCATGCTGGAACAACGCCAGCACATCCATGTATCCCTCGACCACCACCACCTCGCTCGCTGCCCCGCCCCCGGCTGCGCGCACATGGGGCAAGCCATACAGAACTTCCCCCTTTCGGAACAGCGGCGACTCGGGCGAGTTGAGATATTTCGGCTGCGTGTCCCCCAGTGTCCGAGCTCCGAAGCCGACAATCGCGCCGCGCGAGTCGGGGATTGGAAAGACAATGCGGTCGCGAAACCAGTCGTAGGGGCCGCCGCTTTCGCGCCGCGCGAGCAGCCCTACGCGTACGGCGGCCGCGGCGGCCTCGGCGCGGCCCTCCAGTGCCCGCGCCAGCCAATCTCCACTGGCGGGCGCATAACCGAGGCGAAATGCCCGCGCGGTCTCCTCTGCGATCCCCCGCTGCTGCAAGTAGCGGCGCGCGCGAGCCCCGGCCTCGCTCCACAGACAGCGGCTGAACTTCTCCGCGGCCCAGGCGTTCAACTGCACCCATCGGTCCCGCAATTGCGCGGCGGCCGGCTCCGCTCTGTGGGCCGGCAGCTCGATCCCAGCGCGGCGCGCCACGGCCTCGACGGCCTGCGGAAAATCCAGCCGCTCGATGCGCATCAGGAAGGCGAACACGCTGCCCCCGGCTCCGCACCCAAAGCAGTGGAAAAATCCCCGCTCTTCGCTGACCGTAAACGAAGGGGTCTTTTCTGTGTGAAACGGACATAAGCCCACGTAATTGCGCCCGGCCCGCCTGAGGGCCACGTAGCCGGAGACCACCTCGACGATGCTGACCCGATCTCGGATCTCCTGCAGCGTCGCCTCGGGGATCTTCCAGCTCATTGCCTCAGCGACTCCGCTTCGCTCGTTCCCGCACGCCGATTTGGAGAAGAGTTTGCGCGGCCAGCACGAGCGGCCGCCCAATCGAGGATTGCATCACGCGTTCGTCGAGTGCAGGGGAGATGGGGAACAAGTGCAGGAAGAGCAGAACCACCGCTGCCAGTGCCGCCGCCTTCGCGCCGCCGAACAGCGCTCCCGCGGCGCGGTTCACTCCCCCGAGCAGGAGCGCTGAGGCCAGCCGGTTGAGCGCGAGCCCCGCGAGGTTGATCGCCAGGTGGGCGATCGCGAACAGGCCGACAAAGACGACCCCGTCGCGCACCATTTGTGGCCCAGGAATGAGCCCCTCCAGCAGCCCGGCGCCGGTGGGCGTCCAAGCGATTGCTGCCGCGATGCCGCCCACAAGCGCCAGGATGCCAAACAGCTCGCGGAAAAAGCCGCGCCAGTATCCCCGGAGGCCGGCGACCCCCACCACTGCGGCCACCGCGACGTCCACACTATTCATGGTCGGGGCTCCGCGCGGTGGGGGCCATGGCTCCCAATTCGCTACAAGCCGCTGCGGGCCGCCCGGCGCAGCAGCCGCTTCCGCGCTGCGAGTGCCTTTTTCTTTCGCCGCACACTCGGCTTCTCGTAGTGCTCCCGCTTGCGAAGCTCCGCGAGGATGCCCGCCTTCTCGCACTGCTTTTTGAAGCGGCGAATCGCGCTGTCAATGGATTCGTTCTCCTTGACGCGCACTCCTGCCATGCGCCTGCTCACCTCCCTCCTGGTCCGGCGCTCGCCTCAGCTCCCGCTTGGTGTTCCCGACGACGCAAAGCTTCCTTTTTTACCCGCGAAGCTTCTGACGAGTCAAGAAACCAACCGCTTTTGCTGCCGCCCGCGCCCGCACCGCTTTTGACACCCGCTCCGGGAAATCGGTAATGATGCCATCTACCCCAAGGTCGGCGAGCCGCGCAATGTCGCCCGGCTCGTTCACGGTCCAGGGGAAAACGCGCATTCCACGGGCGTGAGCCTGGCGCACCACCGCCTCGCTGACCAGAGGGAACCAGGGGTGCAGGGACCACGCGGCGAGCTCCCGCGACCACTTCCATGCCTCTTCCCACTCCTCGCGCTGCCACAAGATGCCCAGCCGGGCAGCCGGGACCACCTCGCGCACTTTGCGGAGAGCCCCCAGCTCGAAGCACGAGATCACCGTAGTCCCCAGGATGCCCGCGTGGGCCAGGACGGCGGCGGTGCGCAACGCCGTCGCCCTCCATTCGCTGGGCGCGCTCTTGACCTCTACGTTGAGTATCGCTCGCCGCCCGACCAGCTGCACCACTTCCTCGAGGGTCAGAATTTCTTCGCCGCGGAATCGGGCGTGAAACCAGGCGCCGGCGTCGAGCCGCTTCAGCTCGGCTAGCGTGTGCTCGCGGACCGGCCCTTTTCCGTCCGTCGTCCTTTCCAGTTCCGGATCGTGGAACGCGACGAGGTGACCGTCCCGCGTGAGCCGGACGTCGAGCTCGATCATGTCGGCGCCCAGGGCCAGTGCGCGCAGAAACGCCGCTCGCGTATGCTCGGGCGCGCTCCCCGATGCACCCCGGTGCGCGATGCAGAGCAAGCGGCCGTGCGAAACTGGCACGCTTCGCTCATTAGGAGAGGGCTTGGCGCTCGTCAAGCTCGGTCGAGCCGCACCGCCCGGTGGGGCTGCTGGCTCGGGTTGCTGCCCCCCGCGGGCGCGCCGTGTGGCGCGCTGACCGGCGATGCGCTATCAATCGCGCGCATGAATTTCCGCGTGTCTGAAGGACGCGGTGAGGAGCTCGGCGCGCGGGCGGAATTCGATTTCGAAGTTGCGGCGCCCGTCGCGGTTCGAGCCCTGCAGGGCTGGGGTAAATATCCAGTTGTCTGGGGCCGCGAAGTTTGGGGCGAGAAACTGGAAGACATTACGCGCGCGGCCAACTTGAGCCGCGGCCTCGGCCGCTCGTACGGCGACGCGTCCCTGCCTGCCGCGGCGGCGGACCTCGTGGCGAACACGTCCCTTGCGGATCGGCTTCTCGCGTTTAACCCGCAAACGGGCGTGGTGCGTGCCGAAGCGGGGCTTTGCTTGCGCAGGCTCAACGAGTGGTCGCTCCGGCGCGGCTGGTTTACCCCGGTGACGCCGGGAACGCAGCACGTCACGCTCGGCGGCATGGTGGCGGCGGATGTCCACGGGAAAAACCACCACCGGAGCGGTTGTTTCGGCGCGTACGTGCGCTCGCTCCGCTTGCGCGTCGCCGACGGGCGCGTGGTGGAATGCTCGGAAAGCGCCGAGCCGGAGCTCTTCCGGGCCACGCTCGGGGGAATGGGCCTCACGGGTCACATCCTGGAAGTGGAGTTCCAACTCGAGCGGATTCCCTCGTCGTGGATTTGGGAAGAAACCGAGCGCGCCGAGGATATCGAGGCCCTAATCGAGCGCTTGCGCCGCGCAGGCGCGCACTGGCCGTTCACGGTCAGTTGGGTCGACTGCGCCGGCTCGGGCGGGAAACTCGGCCGCGGCGTGCTGATCAAAGGGCGGTGGGCCGATCCGGCCGAAGCGCCCCGGAAACTGCCGCCGCCGCGGCGGTCCGTGGCGCTGCCCTTCGACCTTCCGAGCCGCTTGCTGGCCGCCTGGATGGCCCGCGCATTCAACGCACTTTACCATCGCGTGCATCGCGAGCGAGCCCGGGCCGTGCACCCCACGGCCTTTTTTTACCCGCTCGACTTCGTGCGCGAGTGGAACCGGGCGTACGGCAAGCGCGGCTTCACGCAGTACCAGTGCGTGCTGCCGCACGGGGAGGACCGGTACTCGCCCCGCCGGTTTCTCGAGCGCGTGCAGGCCCGGGGCGCCCCGGTCTACCTGTGCGTGATGAAGGACTGCGGCCCGGAGGGCCGCGGCATGCTCTCGTTTCCCAAGCCGGGGATTTCGCTTGCCCTGGACCTTCCCATCCGCGACCCGCAGTCCATGCAGCGGCTTGTCGACGAACTGAACGAGTTCGTGATCGCCGCCGGAGGCCGCGTGTACCTCGCAAAGGACGCGTTTACGCGTGCCGAACACTACGCGGCCATGGAACCGCGGCTTTCGCAATGGCGGCGCGTTCGCGACCGGTGGGACCCGGCGCACCGCTTGCGCAGCGCGCAATCGGCGCGGCTTCTCGGAGATCGGGCGTGAGGGTCGTATTCCTCGGGGCCACGAAGGGAATGGGCCGCGCCCTGGCGCGCCTGCTCGCAGCGCGCGGCGACGAGCTGTTTCTGCTGGGACGCGACCGCGGCGAGTTGGAGCGGAGCTGCCGCGAGCTGGAAATCCTAGGTGCGCCGCGCGCGCGCTTCGCCTACTGCGACCTTCTCGACCGCGCGACCTTTGCACCGGCGATCGAGGAAGCCGCAAGCGCGCTCGGGTGCCTGGATGCCGTGATCGTCACGGCGGGGATGTTCGCTCCGCAGGAGCAGCTTGAGGCAGACGCCGAGCTGCGAGACCGCTTGCTCACGGCGAACTTCACGAACACGGTGCACTTCTGCGAGCTCGCGCGCGCTCGGCTGCTGGCAGCCGGGGGCGGAACGCTCTGCGTGTTCAGCTCGGTTGCGGGCGAGAGAGGGCGCAAACCGGTCGCCCTTTACGGCGCGTCGAAGGCGGGCCTATCGCGATACCTGGAGGCCCTGGATCACAAGTTTCGCTCGCAGGGCCTGCGCGTGATCGCGGTGAAGCCCGGGTTCGTGCGCACGGGCATGACGGCGGCATTGTCGCCGCCGCCATTCGCCGGCGAGCCGGAATCCGTGGCGCGGGTCGTGTTGCGGGCTATCGAGCGCGGAACACCCGAGGTGTACGCGCCGCCGATCTGGCGCTGGATCATGGCGGTGATCCGAGCCCTGCCGCGCGCGGTCCTGCGGCGGATCGAGTTCTGATTCCGCGCCGGGGGTCACCCCGCGTAGCGCTTCGCGATGATTCCCATCGCGCGGCGAACCCACGCGCGCGGCAGGGCGCTGCTCGCCGACGTGGCGAGCCAGTTCTTCCACCCGGGGATGCAGATCACGTCCCCCCGGCGCATCGCTGCGAGGGAAGCCTCTGCGACCTGGTCCGCAGACATCCAGACCAACGGCGGCAACTTGGCGGTGTTCACCCCGGCCCGTTGCTGGAACTCCGTGCGGGTAAAGCCGGGACACAACGCCTGCACCCGCACCCCGGTGCCCCGCAGCTCTTCGCACAGAGATTCCGTGAAGGCGTTCACGAAGGCCTTCGTTGCGCTGTACGTCGCCATCAGCGGACCCGGCTGGAAGGCTGCCAGAGAGGAAACGTTGACGATGGATCCGCGCCCGCGCGCGATCATTCCCGGCAATGCAGCGCGCGTCAGGCGCATCAGTGCCACGACGTTCAGCCGAATCTCCTCCTCTTGGCGATCGGGATCCAGTGTCCAGAAGCGGCCAGCCGTGCCGAATCCCGCGTTGTTGATCAGGATTTCAAGCCGCTCGTCGGTCCGCACGGTTTCCTCCACCGCGCCAAGGCTCTTCGCGTCCGTCAAGTCCGCGGGCAAGACCTCCACGGTCACTCCGTTGCGCGCCCGCAAGCTCCGCGCAAGCTGCTCTAGCCGGTCGAGCCGGCGTGCCACGACGACGAGATCGTACCCGTCGCGTGCCAGCCGCCGCGCAAAGGCGGCGCCGATGCCCGAGGATGCGCCCGTCACCGCGGCGAGGCGTCCTCCCGGGGGTTTCCGGACTTTCTCTCGTGCCTTCTCCACCATGGCTTTTCGCGCGCGGGCCAGGCGGCTCTTCTGCCCTGCGCGAGGTCCTCAGCGCGGCGCCGCTTGCTCTCGCCCGGCGTCGCCGATGTGGAACGCCCGCCGAGTCTCCTCTTCCCACCGCGCCCAAGGCAAGCTCGCCTGCAGTGCGCGCATTTCTTGGAGGAGCTGCAACTTGCCCGCCCGGTCGGTCGACCACTCCTGCGCGAAGGCTCCCGAGCGGATCTCGTCGAGCGACTGGCGCATTTTCTCTTTCAGTAGGGGATCGAGGTCGAGATAGCGCAGGCTGCGCGTCATCGTGCCGTACTGGCTCGTGTGCGAGTGCAGCTCGTGCTGGCGCAGCATGCCGAGTTCGCGAATCTTCGCGAAGCTGTACGCGAGCTCGCCGGAAAGGTAGAGCTCCATCAACACCGCCTCGGGCGGGAAACCCGCTTCGACCAATGTGTCGATCGCAGCCATCATCACTCGCCCGACCGCGGGCCCAAAGGCTTGCTCGGTGAAGAGGTCCAGCGTGGCCTCATCTTTCATGCTCATCTCGAGGCAACCTGCGCGCGTCGAGCCCAGGGCGCGGGCGAGCGCAAGCATCCGCTGCTTCGCCTTGCCCGTGGCGTCTTGGTGAACTCCGACGAAGCTCGGAAAACCCTCGGCTGAGAGGTAGCTGTCGCGCACGCCGGCGCCGATCATGCGGGGGGCGATGAGCAGGACATCGACGAAGGGCGGCGGGACGATCAAGCCGAACGCGATGTTGTAGCCGTGGGCGAAGTCGAGCGCCTGTCCCGGCCGCAGGTGGGGCGCGACGTCCACACTGTACACGTCTGGCATCACCTCGTCGGGCGTGAGCAAAAAGAGAATGTCCGCCCGGCGGGCGGCCTCCGCAATCGGATACACCTTGAAGCCGTCTCGCCGCGCTCGCTCCGCGTACGGGTCGTCGATGTTTCCCACGATCACCGCACAGCCCGAGTCCCGCAGGTTCTGGGCTTGCGCGCTCCCCTGGTTTCCGTATCCCACGATGGCAATGACCTCGCCTCGAAGCACGTCCAAATCAGCATCGCTGTCATAATAGATCTTCGCCATTTCGCGCTCTCTCCTCGCTGGATGGGATCGTGATGCAGCGGCAGGCATTTGAGCACGGGCGGTCCAGGCCGTCCAGCCACGCTTCTGCCGCGAGCCCGGATTCGCGTTGCAACTCCGCCCATCCCTCAGTACGGTCGGAGGTCGACGGCCCGCCAGTCGGCATGCAGTGTGCTCCGGCGCAGGCCGGGTGTCCAGAAAGTGCGAACCGCGATCACGAGACGGGAGTTCGGGAAGTTCGGTATCGCGCTGGCCCTCGGGAGCATTCTCCCCCGAGCGGCGCGCGCGCGGCTGTTCGAGCCCTATGCGGTCACTCCAGGCGACTTCGCCGCGTACTTCGATCACGATTATTTTGAAAAGATTCGGAACTTCGACAAACCGCACCGCTCGGATGTCTTTCTGCCGCGCGAAAAATTGCTGCTGCTCGATCGCGTCGTGCGCCACCTCGAACGCGTGGAGGCCATGGCAGGCCACGGCAACTTTCAGATCCTCTGCCTCGACGAAGCGCTGGAACTGGGGCGCGACTACGGGTCGGTGGGTGCCTTCGAGCGCGATGCGCTGGAGTTTCTGGAGGAAATCTTTTACGCCGACGCCACCCGGTACGGTTTTTTGGGCGAGAAGCTGTTGACGCGCATCACCGACCGCATTCCCGTGGATCAGGTCGTCAAAGTCCGCGGCAGCGGCAACTATCTCTACAGGGGCTTGCCGCTGGAGACCTTCGAGCGGTTGCGGCGCGACGTCGGCGATCGAATCCGGCTCACCTCTGGCGTGCGGGGCGTGATGAAGCAGTTTCTCCTCTTCTTGCGCAAGGCTCGCGACCACGGCGGGAACCTTTCGCTCGCCTCGCGGTCCCTGGCCCCGCCCGGCTATTCGTTCCATGGCATCAGCGATTTTGATGTGGGCGAAGCGGGTTTGGGGGAGGGCAACTTCACCGAGCGCTTCACCGCGACAGAGGTCTTCCGCAAGCTGCGCGACTTGGATTATTTTGACTTGCGATATCCGCGCGACAATTTGCTGGGAGTGCGGTTCGAACCGTGGCACATTCGCGTCGACTGGAGGGCGGTGTAATCCTAGCGGCGCTTGGGGCAGGGCGTCGCGCGGGGGCAGCGGAGCGATGGCCTGGGTGATCCGCGTCCGCAAGCGAGGCGAGGTGCGGTGGAGCGAGGTCACGAGCGAGGCCGAGTTCATGGGCCGTCGCGATTTCCTGCGCCGCGCGGTGCTTGCCGCCGCATCCGCCGTGTTGCCGCCCGCGGGGTCGGGTTGCCGCGCGGGCGAGCAGGAGCCGCAGGCTCCACCTGCCCTGCGCGCAGTCCGGCCCAGCCGCTATCGCACCGATGAGCCTGCGACGAGTTTCACCGATGCGACGCACTACAACAATTTTTACGAGCTGGGTCGCTCCAAGACCGACCCTGCCGCAAATGCCGCGTTGCTCGCGACCCGCCCGTGGACCGTTACGGTCTCGGGCGAAGTGGGCAAGCCGGCCACAGTGGGCGTTGAAGACCTGCTCCGGTGGCATCCCCTGGAAGAACGGGTCTACCGGTTCCGCTGCGTAGAAGCCTGGTCGATGGTCATCCCCTGGGTTGGGTTCCCGCTCGCGGACTTCTTGCGCCGCTTCGAGCCGACCGGGCAGGCGAAGTATGTCGAGTTTCGATCGCTCTACGATCCCGCGCGCCTGCCAGGGCAGCGGTGGCCCTCACTGGACTGGCCCTACCGGGAAGCGCTCCGCATCGACGAGGCGATGCATCCGCTGACGATCCTCGCCGTGGGCATGTACGGGCGCGAGCTTCCGAACCAGAACGGAGCCCCGCTGCGGCTCGTCGTGCCGTGGAAGTACGGCTTCAAGAGCATCAAGTCGATTGTGTCCGTCCGGCTGACACAGAGCCAGCCGGCAACGAGCTGGAACGCGGAGGCCCCAGACGAGTACGGTTTCTATGCGAACGTGAATCCCGACGTGGATCATCCGCGCTGGAGCCAGAAGTACGAGCGCCGTGTGGGCGAGTTCTGGAAACGCCCGACACTGCCGTTCAACGGATACGCAGAAGAGGTGGCGCACCTGTACGCGGGTATGGACCTGCGCCGGAATTTCTGAGGTCGACTTCCGCGCGCCGGTTCTGGTTCCGGTGCGGGTGACTCGGGGGATGCGCAAGCGGCGGGCAAGAGGCGCGGCGCGGGCGCGTTCGGGGAGCGGGCTCTTTTTGTAGCCTAGTAACTCTGCGATAGTGATGCGGCTGGCGGCGGTACTTCGGGCCTCGGCCGAGTGCAGCGCCAGGAGGGAGCCCGAGAAAGGAGAGCGACCTGCATGATCGAGTTGTTCACGGCGCCAACGCCGAACGGCTGGAAGGTATCCATCGCCCTAGAAGAATTGGGCCTGCCGTACACTGTGCGAGCGATCAATTTGATGGCCTTGGAGCAGCGGGAGGAGTGGTACTTGGCGCTCAATCCAAACGGCAAAATTCCCACGATCGTCGATCACGGCAACGATGACTTCGTGGTCTTCGAATCGGGGGCGATTCTCATCTATCTGGCGGAGCGAACCGGCAAGCTGATGCCTCGCGACGAGAAGGGCCGCTCCCGCGTGATCCAGTGGCTGATGTTCCAGATGGGGGGCGTCGGCCCGATGATGGGCCAGGCGAATGTCTTCTATCGCTACGCCCCGGAAAAGATCGAGTACGCGATCCGGCGCTACCAGCGCGAGTGCCGCCGCCTTTTCGAAGTGCTGGATCGGCAGCTCCGCGGCCGCGATTTTCTCGCGGGCGACTACTCGATCGCGGACATCGCCAACTGGAGCTGGGTGCACACATACCGCTGGTCGGGTGTCGAAATCACCGGACTGGAGAACCTCGCCCGTTGGATCGAAGCCATAGGGGCACGCCCGGCGGTGCAGCGCGGGCTTGCGGTGCCGGCGCGCGTGGAGCTCGGGGGGGAATCGGCGGAGGAGCTGATCCAGGCGGCGCAGAAGCTGCTGGTCTGAGCAGCCGTGGGCACTGGGGCAGCGGGGGGCGGGCGCTCGGTCCCTTCGGTGCGGACCGCGGGGGCCGCCAGTCGGTGGGGGGTGCTCGCGCTGGCGGCCTTGGCCGCGGCACTCGCTCCGGGTTGCCGCGCCGCGAAGCTGGCTGGGTATGCCTTGTGGCCCGACACGCCCGCACTGCGCGCGGGGGAGGTGGTGCGCCTGGCAGGCCTGGCTGGCGAAGCCCGCGTGGCGCTGCGGCCAGACGGGCTATGGCGCATCGCCGCGCAATCCGAGCGCGATGCCATGCTGGCCCAGGGCTATCTGATGGCGCGCGACCGGATGTTCCAGCTCGACTTGTTCCGGCACATGGCGCGGGGCGAGCTGGCGGCGCTGCTCGGCAACGCGCGCGTGGGCGACCGCTACGCGCTGGATGTCGACCGCTGGAACCGTTTTCTCGGCTTCTACCGCGACGCTGCCCGCCTGTACGACAATACCTCCGCAGAGGAACGCGCGGCTCTGGATGCCTTCGTGACCGGCATCAATCGTTGGATCGAGGGCGGCCGGCTCGCGCTCGAGCATCGGCTGCTGGGGGTGCCGCAGGTGCGCCGCTGGGAGCCAGAGGACTCGCTCGCGATCTACCTGCTCCTGCAGCACGGGCTCAGCTCGAACGCGGACCGCGAGGTGCGCCGCCTGCTGCTGGCGTGCGGAGCGGGGCTTGCCGCGATGGAGCGGATCTGGCCGACGGAACTCGATTTCGGCGTCTCTGCGCTGCCCGCCGAAAACCAGGAAGCGAGCGAATGGCCGCCAGCTCCCGGGGTGGTGCCCGAGGCGGCCGCCGAGCTCCCGGCACTCTGTGCCGAAGCCGCACGCCGACAGCCCCATGTTCCGGAGGATCGCGTGCCGGGGGGTCCGAGTCCTCTTGCGGTCTGGTTGCCCGTGCTCGCTCCTCCCGCGGCGAGCGCGAGCAACAACTGGGCAATTGCGGGAAGCCGCACGCGGTCCGGCAAGCCAGTCCTTTCCAGCGACCCGCATCTCCCGCACATGAACCCACCCGTCGTGTGGGGTGTGGAGCTCGAATATCCGGGACAGCACATTGCGGGATTCGCCATCGTGGGCTTGCACCGCATCGTCGTGGGTCACAACGGATACGTTGCGTGGGGGCCGACGACGAACCACGTCGACCGCCAGGACTTGGTATTGCACCGGCCGCGATGGGAGCAGAGTGCCGGTGGCGTCCGCGCGGGCTATGAGGTCGAAGGCGCGTTCGTGCCGTTCACGTACCGCACGGAGACCTTCTCCGTGCGGGGCGCACCGCCGGTGCGATTGCGGGTGCGCTTTACCCGGGATGGTCCGTTGTGGAACGACCTGGAGCCTGCCGTAGGGTCCCGTATGCCCCTCGCGGCGCTGCGCCTGGCACCGGTTGCGGGCGGCAGAGACCTCGACGCCGCGCGCGGTATGAACTTGGCGCGCAGTGGGGAGGAGTTCGCCCGGGCGCTCATGGGCATGGATGCGGGCTGTCAGAGCTGGGGTTTCGCTGACGCTGCGGGCAACATCGGGTTTCGCAGCCCCTGCGTCGTCCCCGTCCGCGCTGGGTGGCGAGGCACTTTTCCGATCCCGGGATGGTTGCGCCGCTATGAGTGGAAGGGGTTCTACCCGAAAGATCGCCTTCCGGCGGCGACCAATCCCGCGCGGGGGTGGCTGGCGACGGCCAATAGCGACATCGTAGCCGCGGCGCGCTTCCCGGTCCCGTACAA
>JBBIUR010000029.1:13497-24966 GCA_037440145.1 Myxococcales bacterium
GCGCTTTTTGCGGATTGCCGCGCGTATCGAGAGCGCGCCGCCTGGCGGGCACACGCGCGATTCGTCTGCGGCCATCCAGGTGGACGACCAGTACGCGTTCTGGCCGCAAGTGCGCCGCGCGATCGAAGCGAGCATTTGCGCACCGCGGGAGGGGTCGGGCAACGCACAGGTCGATCAGGCCCGGCGCCGCTTGTGCGAGTGGGACGGGAAGGCGGGCGCGGAATCGGTGGCGGCGACGGTCTTCGAGTTATGGACCAACGCCCTTCTCGACCGCGCTCTGGCCGACGAGGTGCCCGGCGGCCCGCGCGGCGAGTTGTGGCGGTACGTCCAGTCCCTGCTCCAGTTCGAGGCCGTCGTCCAATGGTTGTGGCTCCAGCCCCAAGGCGCGCCGGCGTGGGACGACGCCAGAACGCCCGAGCCGGAAGGGCGGGCGGAGGTCCTGGAGCGAGCGCTGTCCGACGCGGTCGCGGAAGGAAGGCGGCGATTCGGGCCGGCGATCGAGACGTGGTGGTGGGGTCGCGCCCGCGCGTTCTCCCTGCGGCACCCGTTTGCGCCTAGTGGCGGGTTGCTGGGCTTGCTGTGGAACAGCCCTCACCTGATGGTTCCCGGCGACACGGAGACGGTTTTCAAGCAGCAGTTCCTGCGTTCCGACCGCGAGCGGATGCGCCCCGTGGTCGGCCCGGTCGTGCGGCTGACCGTGGACCTGGGCGATCCGTGGTCTGCGGTCTATAGCCTCGCCGGCGGCGAGAGCGGTTGGGCGGGGTCGGCGCACTATGGCGATCGGCTGCAGGAATGGTCCGAGGGTGCCAACCGGCTCCTCACTCCGCCTCCGGACCGCGAGGACATGGAGGCGCGGCTCGCCCCGCTGTGAGCGGCGCAACGGGGCTGCTCACTTGCGCACCACGACCTCCACGTCGCCCTGCTTGTCGATCACTTCCACCGCAGCACCCCAGTGGCCGCGCGCGATGCTGAGGTCCACTCGCGCATCGCGCACGCGCAGGCCGTGGATGTCCAGCCGCTCCAGCCACGGCGGCAAAGCCGTCCGGTAGAAAGTGACGCGATTCTCCCAGGCGTTGACGACGAGTCCGAGCACTGCTTGCAGCACCATTAACACGCTTCCGGCGGCCCACGCCTGGGGCTTGCAAGCGACCGGATAGGGAACCGGGCTGTGCTGCAGACTGCGGGGAAAACCGCAGTAGAGTTCGGGCAGGCGGCGCTCTTCTGTGAACAGGCTCGCTTCGAAAAGCGCGGTGAGGATCTGCGCGGCGCGGTCGACCGCTCCGTAGCGGGCGAAGCCCGCGGCGATCAGCGCATTGTCGTGCGGCCACACCGAGCCATTGTGATAGCTCATCGGGTTGTACCGCCGCTCCCGCGCCGACAGCGTGCGGATTCCCCACCCGCAGAACATGTCTTCCCGCATCAGGCGCGCGATCACCCTCGCGGCCTTGTCGGGTTCGGCAATGCGGCCCCAGAGGCAATGCCCGGCGTTGGAGCTGACCACGCGACAGGGGCGCTTGTCGCGATCCAGCGCGAGTGCGAAGATTTCGTGCTCGGGGAGCCAAAAGTCGCGATTGAACTGCTCGCGGAGCATCGCGGCTTTTGCCTCCCAAGTAGCGGCGTCGACTCCGCGGTCGAGCCGGCGCGCCAAGCGCGCCAAGCCGCGGCGTGCAGCGTACACGTACGCTTGCACCTCAGCGAGTGCGATCGGCGGTTCGGCGAGTTTTCCGTCGGCGTGGAAGACAGCGTCCCGCGAATCCTTCCACCCCTGGTTTACGAGCCCCTTGGGCGTGAGGCGCGCGTATTCGACGTAGCCGTCGCCGTCCCGGTCGCCGTAACGGTCGATCCAGTTCATCGCCGCCAGCGCTGCCGGCCAGAGCTCGCGGACCAGCTCGAGCTCGGCAGTTCGATCCGCGTACTCCGCCAGCAACACGAGAAAGAGCGGCGTGGCATCCGCGCTGCCGTAGTACCGCCCGAACGGGATTTCCCCTGTCGCCGCCATCTCGCCGTAGCGCATCTCGTGGAGGATTTTGCCCGGTTGCTCGTCGCGCTCGGCGTCCTCCACTTGTCCTTGCATGCTGGCCAGCGTGCGGAGCACGCCGGCGGCGATCTCGGGTGCGAAGGGCAGGGTCTGCAGCGCGGTGATGATTCCGTCGCGGCCGAAGATCGTTGCGAACCAAGGAATGCCGGCGTAGACGTAGGAGCCCGCGTCGCCTTCTCTCGCCAGCATCGCCAGGTCGCCGAGGGAGCGGTTCAGCCAGTCGTTGAAGCCCTCGTTGTTGGAGTACAGGCGGGGGAAGTGCGCCAGCCAGTCCCGGCGCTGGTTCCGCACCGCCGCGACGGCGTTTCCGTAGCGGTGCTTCGGCGGGCGGGTCGATCCCTCGGAGCAGCAAATGCGAATCTCGAAGCTCACCTCCTGTCTTGGCTGCAGCGGTATGATGGCGCTGGCCTCTTCGCTCGATACCCGCCAGCCTGGCGGGAAGCACAGCTCGGCTTCCCGCACCACCCCGTCGAGCCCGCGGTAGCGCAGCCGCACGCTCTGCCCCTCCACCTGCGGCGCGAGCCGTTCGCCGCGCCGCTGCCGGCGCAATCCTCGCAACTCAAACACATCGGCGAAGTCGGCCTCGAAGCCCAGACCCAGCTCGATCTGTAGTTCGTCAGGGCCATAGTTATGGAGGCGCAGTTGCTCGTGCAGCGCGCCATCCACCAGCGTCTTGCTGCGCTGCAGCGACACCGTGTCGCGCACCAGCACAATGCGCCCGTTTTCCCATTCGTCGGCGTTGGACAGGTGAAAGACGAGCTCACTGCCGTCGTCGCTGGCGGCCGAGGCGAGCAGCATAGGCAGGCCCCGGTTGAGAGTGAGCTCGAAGCGAGCGAGAAACCGCGTGCCGCGGTAGAAGAGGCCAAACGCGTCATAGGCCGGCGCCGGAATGTCGCCCGCGAGGTCGAAGATCGCGAAGCTGTCGCCGTGGTTCAGGATGAGCCGTTTTTGGCGCTGGCCGACGGCGGAAGCCAGGATGTAGTACTCGTCGCCGATCCGAATGAACTCACCGGCCGGGTGTGCCGCCATACGTCCGCGCCTTGCCCCGCTTCTGCTCGAAAGACAAGCAGAAACGGGACCGGATCAGGCCTGGCTCCGCAGGCCGCGCTCGCTGCCGCGGGCAGGCGCGAGCCCGTACAAAGGCTCGCGAATTTCGGCCGCCGGGCGGGCCGGCGCGACCGTGGGCCGGCGGCTGGCGAGCACCGCCTCGTACACCTGCACGTAATTGCGGGCCATGTGCGCGGCGGTGAAGCGGGCTTCGAATTCCGCCCGGCAAGTCGCGCGGTCGATTTCGCCAATGCGCTCCACCGCGGCCACCATTTCCTCCTCTGTGTCGCAGATCCACCCCGTCACTCCGTGCCGCAGGACTTCGGGCACCGAGCCCCGCCGGCGCGCAATGACCGGCGTGCCGCACGCCAGGGCCTCAATCATCACGAGCCCGAAGGGTTCGGGCCAGTCGATCGGGAACAGAAGCGCGCGGGCGCGCCCGAGCAACGTTTTCTTTTGCTCGTCATCGACCTCACCCAGGAACTCGACCCGGGGGCGGCGCAACAGCGGTCGGATTTCCGCCTCGAAGTACGCGCGATCGACTGCGTCCACCTTCGCGGCGATTCGCAGCGGCACGCCGGCGCGGCAGGCGATCCGGATGGCTGCGTCCGGCCGTTTTTCCGGCGAGATGCGGCCGAGGAAGAGGAGGTAGGAATCGGGTCGAGGCTCGAATGGGAAGAGATCGGGAGGCAAGCCGTGATGCACGGTTGCGATCCAGTTCGCGTCGCTCAGAGGAGCTCGCTGGGCATTGCTGATGGAGACCAGCGGCACCTCCGAATAGTCGCGGTACAGGGGGGCGATCTCGGGAATGTCGAGCCGCCCGTGCAGCGTGATGACGGTTGGCGTGTCCGTAAAACGCGTCAGGGGAAGGCCCAGGTAATCCGTATGGCAGTGGATGATGTCGAACTCGCGCGCCTGCTGGTACACTTGCCCCAGCATGCGCACGTGCGGTGCGAGCGCGTCCCGGCAATTCGGGTCGAGCCGGAGGGCTCGCGCACACGGCGCGCGCAGGCGGGCGCGCGTCACGGAGTCGCCGCTGGCGAAGAGTGTGACGTCGTATCCCATGCGCACGAGCTCCTCCGTGAGGTAGGAGACGACTCTTTCGGTGCCTCCGTACAGCACGGGCGGCACGCGCTCGTGCAGCGGCGCGACCTGTGCGATGCGCATGCGCCCTCCGGGGGGTGGTTTCTCCTCCGACTTCGGATGCGGCGAGCGGGGCGAGCGAGCCCGGCGCGCGGCCCGCCCCGCTCGCCGCGGCAGGCGTTACATTTCGTCGTAGGACGGCGTGGGCGGAGTCGTAGTTTTCTTCTCTTCCGGCTTCTCCGCCACCATCGCTTCGGTGGTCAGCAGCAAGCCAGCCACCGACGCCGCGTTCTGCAGTGCCACGCGCACTACCTTGGTCGGGTCGATGATGCCCTCTTTGACGAGATCCCCGAACTGCTCGGTGGCCGCGTTGAAGCCGAAGGCCCCTTTGCCGTTCTTGATCTTGTCCAGAACGACCGAGCCATCGGCGCCCGCGTTCATAGCAATGCGGCGGGCCGGCTCTTCCATCGCGCGCCGCACGATCTGCACGCCGACCTGCTCCTCGTCCGGCACCTTCAGATCGTCCAGCGCTGCTGCCGCTCGCACGAGCGCAACCCCAC
The DNA here is from genome assembly GCA_037440145.1 of Myxococcales bacterium. Classification (GTDB taxonomy): domain Bacteria; phylum Desulfobacterota; class Binatia; order HRBIN30; family BPIQ01; genus JBBIUR01. The sequence continues at coordinate 18,226 of JBBIUR010000029.1, forward strand.
CGCCGGGCACGATGCCCTCCTCCACGGCCGCCCGCGTGGCGTGCATCGCATCTTCGACGCGCGCCTTTTTCTCCTTCATCTCCACTTCGGTGGCGGCTCCGACCTTGATCACTGCCACGCCACCCACCATTTTCGCCAGCCGCTCCTGCAGCTTCTCGCGGTCGTAGTCCGAGGTGGTCTCCTCGATCTGACTGCGGATTTGCTTGATGCGCCCCTCGATGTCGGCCTTTTTGCCCGCGCCGTCGATGATCGTGGTGTTGTCTTTGTCGACCACGACGCGCTTGCAGCGGCCCAGGTCCTTGAGGGTCACATTCTCCAGCTTAATCCCCAGCTCCTCCGCAATCATGCGGCCGCCGGTGAGGATGGCGATGTCCTCCAACATGGCCTTCCGCCGATCGCCAAAGCCGGGGGCCTTCACGGCACACGCCTGCAGAGTGCCGCGGATCTTGTTGACCACCAGAGTCGCGAGGGCCTCCCCCTCGACGTCCTCCGCGATCAGCAAGAGCGGCTTGCCCGCTTTGGCTACCTGCTCGAGGATCGGCAGCAGGTCCTTCATGGCGCTGATCTTTTTCTCGTGGATCAGGATGTAGGGATCCTCGAGCACGGCCTCCATGCGCTCGGGGTCGGTCACGAAGTACGGGGACAGGTAACCGCGGTCGAACTGCATCCCCTCGACCACCTCGAGCGTCGTCTCCAGGCTTTTCGCCTCCTCGACCGTGATCACCCCTTCCTTCCCCACTTTGTCCATCGCTTCGGCGATGATGTCGCCGATCGACTTGTCGCCGTTGGCCGACACCGTCCCCACCTGCGCGATCTCCTCGCGCCCCTTCGTGCTCTTCGAAAGGTTCTTCAACTCCTCGACCGCGCGAGCGACGGCCTTGTCGACCCCCCGCTTGATGCTCATGGGATCGGGCCCGGCGGCCACGAGTTTGAGCCCTTCGGCGAAAATGCTGCGCGCGAGGATCGTCGCCGTTGTGGTCCCATCCCCCGCCACGTCGGAGGTCTTCGAGGCCACCTCTTTGACCATTTGCGCGCCCATGTTCTCGAATTTGTCCTCGAGCTGAATTTCCTTGGCCACCGTCACGCCGTCCTTGGTCACCGTTGGTGCTCCCCAGGACTTCTCGAGGACCACGTTGCGGCCCTTCGGGCCCAGGGTCACCGTCACCGCGTCTGCCAGAATGTTCACGCCGCGCATAACGCGCGTGCGCGCGTCTTCACCGAACCGCACGATCTTCGCTGCCATGACTCGATCCCTCCTCCCTTACCGTTCCAACACGCCGAGGATGTCGTCTTCCCGCAGGATCAGGTGCTCTTCGCCGTTCAGCTTGATCTCCGTCCCGGCATACTTGCCGAAAAGCACCCGGTCGCCCTCCTTGACATCGAGCGCGATGACCTTGCCGTTCTCCCGACGTCCCGGGCCCACGGCAATCACTTCCCCCTCCTGCGGTTTCTCCTTGGCCGTGTCCGGGATGATGATCCCGCCTTTTGTTTTTTCCTCTTCCTGAATCCGTTTGACGATCACTCGATCGTGTAAGGGTCGAACGCGCACTGCCATATTCCCTCCTTTTCCTTTTTCGATTGTGCTGTGATCCGAAACTCTTGGATGGTGGCGCCAGGCGCACGGCCCGGCCGCGACCGGCCCGCCAGTAGCGGCCCCGCTTACGGAAAGGTTCCGCGCCCGCCGCGGCCTGCAGCAGCCTCTCTCTCGGTGCCCACCTGCCAGCTCACTCCGCACGCGGTAACCACGCGCCCGGAAACTGTCAAGAGCGTCCGGGGCGACCCCCCGCGCAGCGAACCGTGTTAGGTCGAAACGCTGCTTTTGTTTAAGACCTATTGACAAAGGTAGCATTTACCCATAGTTCTTCGGCGGACTTTAGGTGCTACTTAATGAAAGCGGGGTCGGGCCAAATCGAGCTGGACACCATCGACTACCACATTCTGGGGTTACTGCAGGCGAATTGCCGGTTGCCCTGGGGCAAGATCGGCGAGGAGGTGGGGCTTTCAGCGCCGGCGGTCATTGAACGGGTGAAGAAGCTCGAGGAAAGCCGCGTGATCACGGGGTATCGGGCGATTGTCGACGCGCGGGCGCTCGGGATGGACATCACGGCCTTTATCGGCGTGATCACGGAGCACCCGGCATCGATCGGCGCGGTGGAGGCGCAGGTGGATGCCTTGCCCGACATTCTCGAGTGCCACCACGTGACGGGCACCTACACTCTTCTGCTCAAGGTGAAAACGCGGAACACGGCGACGTTGGAGGAACTGATTCGGCGCATCCGCTCCATCGAGGGCGTTTCGCGGACGGAAACGCAGGTCGTCCTGTCCACACATGCGGAGCGGGTACAGTTGCCGTTGCGGGAGCTGGCAGAGCGCGCAGCCCTGCCGCGGCCGCGGAAGTCCGGGGAACGAGAAGACGGCGAACGGAGGCGGGCATAGCGATGGCGCAGCGCGGGTGGAAAAGACAGGGACTGTACGATCCGGCGTTCGAGCACGAGGCGTGCGGGGTTGGTTTCGTGGTCGACGTGCGCGGCAGGAAGTCGCATGACATCCTTCGCAAGGCGCTCACCGTGCTCGACAACCTCACGCACCGCGGCGCGTGCGGGTGCGACCCGGAGACCGGGGATGGGGCGGGCATCCTGCTGCAGATGCCCGATGCATTTTTGCGCAAGGAGTGTGCGGTGCTGGGCATCGAGCTTCCTCCAGAAGGCCGGTACGCCGCCGGGATGGTGTTCTTGCCCCGGAACCGGGAGGCGCGCCGCTTTTGCATGGATACCTTTGCGCAGGTGGCTGCCGCCGAGGGGCAGCGGCTGCTGGGGTGGCGCGACGTGCCGGTGGGCGAGTCGCAGTGCGGCTGGTTGGCCCGCAGCAACCTCCCCGCAATTGCGCAGGTGTTTGTGGCCGCGGGCGAGAAGACCGCGGCGGCGCTCGAGCGCGACCCGGATGCCTTCGAGCGCAAGCTGTACGTGGTCCGCCGCTGCGTGGAGCGCGCGATCGACCGGGCCGCTCTCGGCGACGGGGAAACCTTCTACGTGTGCAGCCTCTCCTCGCGCACGATCGTCTACAAGGGCCTGCTCATCTCGCACCAGATTCCGCGCTTTTACCGCGACCTCGCCGATCCCGCGATGGTGAGCGCGCTGGCGCTGATCCACCAGCGGTTCAGTACGAACACTTTCCCTTCCTGGGAGCGAGCGCACCCCTACCGCTTTCTGGCCCACAACGGGGAGATCAACACCTTGCGCGGGAACATCAACTGGATGAAAGCGCGCCAGGCGATGTTTGCCTCGCCGCTGTTCGGCGACGATATGCAAAAGCTGCTGCCGATCATCGACGAGAGCGGCAGCGATTCGGCGATCTTCGACAATGCGCTGGAGCTGCTCGTGCGCACCGGCAGGTCGCTTCCCCACGCAGTGATGATGATGATCCCGGAGGCGTGGCAGAAACACGAGCACATGAGCGAGAGCAAGCGGGCGTTCTACGAGTACCACGCCTGCTTGATGGAGCCTTGGGATGGGCCGGCGTCGATCGCGTTCACCGACGGGCGCGTCATCGGGGCGGTGCTGGACCGCAACGGGCTGCGGCCGTCGCGGTACGTGGTGACGAAGGACGGGCTCGTCGTGATGGCATCGGAAGTGGGCGTGCTGGACATCCCGCCGGAAAACGTGCTCCACAAGGACCGGCTGCAGCCCGGGCGCATGTTCCTGGTCGACACCGTACAGGGCCGCATCGTGGACGACGAGGAGCTCAAGGAAACCATTGCAGCGCGAAAGCCCTACCGGGCATGGCTGGACGCAAACCTGGTGCGCTTGGACTCGCTGCCGCTGCCGCGCCGCGCGGTGCCGCGCGACGACCCGGCCACCTTGATCGTGCGCCAGAAGGTGCACGGCTACACGCTCGAAGACCTGCGCATGCTGATGGCGCCCATGGCGATCAACGCGCAGGAAGCTGTGGGGTCGATGGGGAACGACACGCCGCTCGCGGTCCTGTCCGACCGCCCGCAGTTGATGTTCAACTACTTCAAGCAGCTGTTTGCTCAGGTCACGAATCCCCCCATCGACCCGATCCGCGAAGAGCTGGTCATGTCGCTGAAGGCCACCATCGGGTCGGAGCAGAACCTCTTCGAGGAAACCCCCGAGCACTGCCATCAGCTCGAGCTCGAGTACCCCGTGATCAGCGACGAGGATCTGCAAAAGATCAAGGAACTCCGGGTCGGCAAACTGCGCAGCGAGACGCTGCCCATTCTGTTTCCCATTGCAGAAGGCGGGGCGGGCCTCCGGCGAGCCCTCGACGAGCTCTGCGCAGCAGCCTCTCGGGCGGTCGCCCGGGGCTGCCCGATCCTGATTCTTTCCGACCGCGGCCACAACCGCGAACTCGCGCCCATCCCGAGCCTTCTCGCCACCGCCGCCGTACACCACCACCTGATCCGCGAAGGGACGCGCACCCGCTGCGGCCTCGTGCTGGAGGTCGGGGAGCCCCGCGAGGTGCATCACTTCTGCCTCCTCGTGGGCTACGGGGCAGGGGCCATCAACCCGTACCTGGCTCTCGAGACCATCGCCGATCTCGTCCGGCAGAAGGTAATCAAGGACACCGACGAGCAGACGGCCATCGAGCACTATTTGAAAGCGGCGAACAAGGGCATCCTCAAGGTGATGACCAAGATGGGCATCTCCACTCTGCAGAGTTACCGCGGCGCACAGATCTTCGAGGCGATCGGCCTCAACCGCGAGGTTATCGACCGCTACTTCACGTGGACGGCTTCCCGCATTGAGGGGGTGGGACTCGACGTGATCGCGCGCGAGTGCCAGATGCGGCACCACCGCGCGTACGAAGTGCCGCCGGCGTTGAACCCGGAGCTGGATCCGGGGGGCCAGTACCAGTGGCGCCGGCGCGGCGAGTACCACATGTACAATCCCGAGACCATTGCCAAACTGCAGCACGCAGTGCGCACGGGAAATTACCAGCTCTTCAAGGAATACAGCCGCCTGGTGAACGACGAGGACCGCCGCCTCTGCACGATCCGAGGCCTGCTCCGCTTCAAGCCGGGCACTCCGATCCCCATCGAGGAAGTCGAGCCCGCCTCGGAGATCGTCAAGCGCTTCAAGACGGGGGCGATGTCGCTCGGCTCGATCAGCCGCGAAGCGCACGAGACCCTCGCCATCGCGATGAACCGCATCGGCGGTAAGTCGAATACGGGCGAGGGCGGCGAGGATCCGGTGCGCTACATCCCCGACCCCAACGGCGACTCGCGCCGCAGCGCGATCAAGCAGGTGGCGTCGGGTCGTTTCGGCGTCACGAGCTATTACCTCGTCAACGCCGACGAGCTGCAGATCAAGATGGCTCAGGGCGCCAAGCCCGGCGAGGGGGGGCAGCTCCCTGGCCACAAGGTCGACGAGTACATCGCCCGGATCCGCTGCTCGACCCCCGGGGTGGGGCTCATCTCGCCTCCGCCGCACCACGACATTTACTCCATCGAGGATCTCGCGCAGTTGATCCACGATCTGAAGAACGCGAACAACCGCGCTCGCATCAGCGTGAAACTCGTGGCCGAAGTCGGCGTCGGCACAGTGGCGGCCGGGGTCTCCAAGGCCAAAGCCGACGTGGTGCTGATCAGCGGCGATTCGGGGGGCACGGGAGCTTCCCCCCTCACCTCGATCAAGCACGCCGGGATCCCGTGGGAGCTCGGGCTGGCCGAAACCCAGCAGGTGCTGGTCATGAACGACCTCCGCGGGCGCATCCGCGTGGAGACCGACGGGCAGCTGAAAACCGGCCGCGACGTCGCGATCGCCGCGCTGCTGGGCGCGGAGGAGTTCGGTTTCGCCACGGCTGCCCTGGTCGCGTCGGGCTGCGTGATGATGCGCGTCTGCCACCTCAACACCTGCCCGGTGGGGATCGCCACGCAGGACCCAGTCCTGCGCAGGCGCTTTGCCGGCAAGCCCGAGCATGTGGTGCATTTCATGATGTTCGTGGCTGAGGAGCTGCGGGAGTACATGGCCCAGCTCGGGTTCCGCACCGTCGACGAAATGGTGGGCCGCGTCGACATGCTCGAGCCCCGCGAGGTGATCGACCACTGGAAGGCAAAGGGGGTCGACCTGAGCGCGATCCTGCACAAGCCGGACGTTCCGCCGCACGTCGCCATCCGGTGCGTGCAGCCGCAGGACCACGGCCTCGACAAGGCGCTCGACAACCAGTTGATCGAACTGGCGCGCCCGGCACTGGAGAAGGCCACGCCGGTCGAGATCCGCATGCCGATCCGCAACGTGAACCGGACTGTCTGCACCATGCTCTCTGCCGAGGTGTCGCGCCGCTGGGGCATGGACGGGTTGCCGCCCGACACCATCCGCATTTACTTCCAGGGTTCGGCAGGGCAGAGCTTCGCTGCGTTTCTCGCGAACGGGATTTCGATCACGCTGGAGGGAGACGCGAACGACTACTTTGGCAAGGGCCTCTCGGGAGGCCGCATCGTGGTCTATCCGCCGCGCGAAGCGACCTTCCCACCGGAAGAGAACATCATCGTGGGCAACGTCTCGCTCTACGGTGCCACGGGCGGGGAGGTGTTTCTCCGCGGGGTGGCGGGCGAGCGGTTTTGCGTTCGCAACAGCGGCGCCACCGCCGTGGTCGAAGGGGTGGGGGACCACGGGTGCGAGTACATGACGCGCGGCACCGTGGTGGTGCTAGGGCGCACCGGGCGCAACTTCGCGGCGGGCATGAGCGGCGGGGTGGCCTACGTGCTCGATGTGGACGGGA
>JBBIUR010000030.1:0-12817 GCA_037440145.1 Myxococcales bacterium
GCGCGGGTGGCCGCGCCTGCTCGCGGGGGCGGCACTGGGCTCCGGCCCAGCAACGGCGCCAGGCGGGGCGCGGCGTCAGGCAGGCCGGTAGACGAGCTGGTCGATGAGGTGCGCCAGATGCTCCCGGTACTCGCTCTCCGGCAAGCACTGCAGCGCCCGCTGCGCCAGCGCGGCATGTTCGAGCGCCATCTGCCGGACCTCGTGGGGAATCGACGACGCGCGGATCCGCACCAAGGCCCCGTCGATGTCGCTCGGGGACAGCGCCTCGGACTGAAACAGGCGCCGCACTTCGGGATCCCGTTGCACGGCGAGCACCAGGGGCAGCGAGGGGTTGCCGTCGCGCAGATCGATGCCGACGGGCTTCCCGATCCGACCCTGGACGCCTTCGATGTCGAGCAGGTCGTCGACCATTTGGAAAACGAGCCCCACCTCGAAGCCGCACTCCGACATCGCCCCGATCACGGCCTGGCTGGCGCGGGCCAAATACGCGCCGCTCCGCGCACCGGTTGCAAAAAGCGAGGCCGTTTTGCGGCTGATGATCTCGAAGTAATCCCTCACCGTCACGCCGGGGTTGCGGCGGAAGCGGCCCTGGAGGATTTCCCCCTCTGTGAGGCTGATACACGCCTCCGCTGCCCAGCGGATCAGAATTTTTTCGAACTCGCCGCAAATCTGGAAAGCGCGGCTGAAGAGAAAGTCGCCGGTCACCAGGGTGTTGGCGATGCCGAACCGGCGCAACGCGGAGACCTGTCCCCTCCGGGTGTCGCTGCCGTCGATGATGTCGTCGTGCAGCAGGGTGGCGGAGTGGATCATCTCCAGCGCCGCTGCGGCGTCGATGACCGCTTTCGGATCTTGCCCGCCGCAGGCGCGGAACACCAGGAGCGTCACTGCCGGCCGCACCCGCTTGCCTCCGGAGTGGACCAGATAACTCGCGATCTCCGTGAGCAGCGGCTCTCGGGAGCGCAAGAGGTCGTCGATGCGCTCTTCGACGGCACGCAACTCGGGGGCAATCGCGGCGCCCGGCCACAGCGAGGCACCGGTGCCTTGGCGCAAAAAGGCAGTTTTCACGAAGAAACCCGTGCCAAGCTCGCACCGACTTAAGGGGAAAGCTCTCTTGGTGTCAAGGTAAGTGAAGGGGCGCGAGCGCGCGCGGGCGGAGGGGGGCTCCTGTCCGAAGGGCAGGTGCTCGGTGCCCGGCGCGATGCGCACAGGTGGAACCGCGCGGGAGCGGCGGAAGCCCATCTCGATAGGGCGCATTGCGTTCCCCCACTGCGGCGGCTACCCTCGGGCGCGATGGGAGTACCGGCAGCGCGACCGCTGGAAATTCGGCGCGTCGGGACGGATTCCGTGGAGATCGCGTGGAGTGACGGGCACCGTTCGCAATACCCGAACCGCGATCTGCGCCGCGCTTGTCCCTGCGCGGGGTGCCGCGAACAGCCAGCGCCAGACCGAAGCGCGGGCAGCGGGCCGCTCTATCCCGTGGAGATCCAGCTTGTGGGCCGCTATGCGGTGCAGTTCCGGTGGAGTGACGGCCACGATACCGGCATTTACACGTTCCAGGCGCTGCGGGCGGCATGCCCATGCGTGAGCTGCCGGGCCGGCGCGCGTCCAGGCAAGGTGGCGGGATGAGCGCGTCGTTCGAAGAAGTGCGGGCGCGGTTGGCGTCGATCCGAGCGCCGGGATCTGGAGAAAATCTGCTGGCAGCGGGACTTGTGCACGGCCTGGAGGTGGTCGAAGGGCGGGTCGCGGTGCGGTTGGCGCGCGGGCACCTGCCACCGCCGGTGTTTGCGGATCTGGTCGCCCAGGTGCGCCGGGAACTCGGCTCTGTCGAGGGCGTTCGGGAAGTCGCAGTGCAAGCGGAAGCGGAAGTCGGCGCGGGCCAAGCGCCGCCAGCGGTGGACAGCGGTGCGATTCCCGGCGTGCGCGATGTCGTGGCCGTAGCCAGCGCCAAGGGAGGGGTGGGGAAGTCCACGGTGGCAGTCAACCTCGCCCTGGCCCTGGCGGCTCGGGGATTGCGCGTCGGGCTTCTCGATGCGGATGTGTACGGGCCGAGCTTGCCGATCATGATGGGGGTGAGCGGCCGGCCCCGCGCCGCTGGCGGGAAGATCGCACCGCTCGAGAAGTACGGCCTGCAGTTGATGTCCATGGGTTTTTTCCTCGACGACAAATCGCCGGTGATCTGGCGCGGGCCGCTAGTCATGGGCCTCGTGCGCCAGTTCCTGCGCGACGTGCGCTGGTGCGACGTCGACGTGCTCGTAATTGACTTGCCCCCTGGGACGGGTGACGCCGCGCTCACGCTCGTGCAACAAGTAGCGGTGTCCGGGGGCGTGGTGGTGACGACGCCGCAGGACGTGGCATTGCTCGACGTCGAGCGCGGGGTGGCAATGTTCCGCGAAGTGGACACACCCGTGCTCGGGGTGATTGAGAACATGAGCTTTTATGAATGCCCGCAGTGCGGTACCAGGGACGAAATTTTCGGCAGCGGCGGCGGAGCGCGGATCGCGGAGCGCTTCGGCGTCCCGCTTCTGGGCCAGATCCCCCTGGTGCCGGCAATCGGCCAGAGCGGCGATGCGGGCCGACCGCTGGTGGCTGAGGAACCGGAGCACCCGGTGAGCCGAGCGTTTGCCGCCATCGCGGCGCGGGTGGTGGAGGCGGTCCAAGCCGCGCGCGCGCCGGCGCCGATGGTCCATTTGTGAGGCCGGGAAAGGCCGGAGATTTCGAGCGGCCCGCGGTGCAGAGCGCCGCTCCCCGCCGGCGGGGCAATTTACTGGCTGTGGAGGTTGTGGTAGCGTCCGCCGCCGAACGACGCGCGGGGGAGGAGCGAGTTCATGTCGACCGTGATCACCGAGGACTGCATCAACTGCGGTGCCTGCGAGCCCGAGTGCCCCAACGAGGCCATTTACGAGGGTGGTGCGGAGTGGGAACTCAACGGCGAGAAGCACCCCGCGCTGCGCGAAGACACGTATTACATCGCGCCGGAAAAATGCACCGAGTGCGTGGGCTTTTTCGAGCAGGAGCAGTGCGCTGCAGTGTGCCCGGTGGACTGTTGCGTGCCCGATCCGGAGCGGCCCGAGACCGAAGAGGTGTTGATCGCGCGCGCCCGGGCCCTGCACCCGGATCGGGATTTCGGCACCGACTTTCCCTCGCGTTTCCGCAAGAGTTGAGCCCTGCGGGGTCGCGGGCGGGCATAGGCGCAAGTGGGTAGCGGCGGACCCGCGGGGTGCCGGCGGCCGCGATAACTAGCCGTGCTCTCGTGAGCTTCAGCCCACAGGCGGTTCTCGCGCTCGCGTTGCTCGTCGGTATTCCGGCGGTGACGTTCACGAGCCTCGCCTTCCACTTGCGGCGGGGCGGTGACGGTGCCGGGCTCGGCAGCTCGGCGCTTCTGCGCCCGGGGGTGCGCAGCTGGCACATCGAAAACTTGCGACCCTTCGAAGAACTGCTCGTTCGCTGGCAGGTGCGGCCCTCGTTTCTGTCGTATGCGCAGTTGGTGGTGGGGATGCTCGTCGGCTGGGCATACGCAAAGGGGTTGATCTTCGCCGGGGGTTGGCTCGTGCTGTGCGCTGGCTCGCTGGACATTCTGGACGGCAGGGTGGCGCGGCGCACGAACAGCGGCAGCCGCCGCGGGGCGTTTCTGGACTCCGTGATCGACCGCTATGCGGACTCCTTTGCCTTTCTGGGGCTCGCCGTATTCTTTGCCGATACGTGGATGCTGTGGACGGTCCTGCTCGGCCTGGTCGGCAGCCTGATGGTGAGCTACACGCGGGCACGTGCCGAAGGGCTCGGAGTTCCTTGCTTCGTCGGGCTGATCCAGCGCGCGGAGCGCTACGTGTTGTTGGGGGTGGGCTCCGTGTACGGGTCGCTCGTGGAGCACGTTGCGGGCTGGCGCGTTTTCGGGCACCGGTACGGCTTGGTCGTGTTGGTCGTCATCGCGCTTGCGGTGTTGAGCAACTTGACGGCCATCCAGCGAGCGGTGCACGTTCTGAATCGGCTGAAGGAGCAAAATGGGTGAGCTGGCGGGCAAGGGGCTGCGAGTGGGCGGCCTGTTCGTGGCTATGCTGGGAGCTGGTCTGGTGCTCGAGAGCGCGCAGGTGAGGCTGGGGATCGCCGTCCTCGTCCTGGGCCTGGCGGTCTTTGCCGCGGGCTTTGCGCGCCGTCGCAACAGCGCGGGGCTGGGTGAGAGCGGGGCAGCATGAAGCGGCGCAGCCTGCGCATTGGTGCCAGCCTGGGGATCTCGGCAGCGTTTCTCTGGGTCGCGGCGCGCGGCGTGGACTGGTCGGAGGCGGCGCGTGCCCTTGCCGAAGCGCGCTATCTCGCGGTGGTGCCGATGCTGCTGATCACGGTGTGGACACTGCTGATCCGCGCGCAGCGGTGGCGCCTTTTGCTGCGGCCCGTCGGCAGCCCGGGGCTGCTCTCGCTGGTGACCGCGACGAACATCGGCTTCATGGCGAACATGGTGCTCCCCCTGCGGATCGGCGAGGTGGTGCGGCCGGTTCTGGTCCAGCGCCGCGAGCGCTTGCCCCTGAGCGGCTTGCTCGCAACCGTCATCCTCGAGCGCATTTTCGACATGTTCACCATCCTCCTGCTCTTCGGCGTCGCGGCGGCTTTCGTGCCGGTTTCCGAACAGGTGCGCGCTTGGGGCTTGCGGCTCACTGCGCTGGCCGCGATGATCGGTGGTGCCGTGGTTTTGATCCGCTGGCAGGAAAGGCGCACGCTCGCAGTGGTGGGGTTCGCGTTGCGCCTCGCGCCGGCAGCCCTGCGGGAGCCCGCGGAGCGCTTTCTGCTGGGTTTCGTCCAGGCCCTCGAGGTTCTCGACTCGCCCGGCATGTTCCTGCGCGTTTTGGCTTGGTCGCTTTTTCTGTGGCTGGTCATTACGTCCATCTATGCCGTCGGGTTTTACGCGTTCGACCTTCGCGTGCCGGTCCTGCTCGGCTCCATCGCCGTCAATGCCGTGATCGCGATTGCAGTCTCGGTGCCCTCGGCGCCGGGCTATGTGGGTGCCTTCCAGTTGGGATGCATTCTGGCTCTGGGACTGTTCGGGGTGAGCGAGGGCCGCGCGATGGCGTATTCCATCGTGCTCCACGGGGCCCAGTTTGTCGGGGTCGTAGGGGCGGGGGTATATTCCCTCTGGACGGAGGGTCTCAGCTTGCAAGAGATCGAGCGCGTCTCGGAGGCTCCGGATGTCGCGGCTTGAAGGGCGGACGGTTCTGCTGGCAGTGAGCGGGGGCATTGCGGCGTACAAGGCCGCGGAGGTGGTGCGCGCGCTGGTGCGAGCCGGTGCGCGTGTCCGCGCGATGATGACGCGGGGGGCCCAGCAATTCCTCACACCGCTCACCCTGCAGGTGCTCTCCGGGCAGCCGGTCGCCACCGATACGTTCGACCTTGCGCAGGAGTCGGAGATCGGTCACATCCGGCTGGCGGAAAGTGCCGACGTGGTGCTCGTGGCCCCTGCGACGGCCAACCTCGTGGCGAAGTTGGCGCACGGCTTGGCAGACGACCTGGTGAGCACGGTCTTGCTCGCTGTCCGCGCGCCGGTGCTGGTAGCCCCGGCGATGAACGCCCATATGTGGGAGAACGCCATCGTGCAGAGGAATCTCCAGGCCCTCCGGGCGGCCGGAATGCGGGTGATCGAACCCGCGGAGGGTTTTCTCGCCTGCGGCTACGAGGGCATCGGCCGGCTGCCCGACGTCGAGGTGCTGGTGGCCGAGGTGCGGAAAGCCCTGACCCCAGCAGACCTGAGCGGCGAGCGCGTGCTCGTGACCGCGGGCCCGACGCGCGAAGCCCTCGATCCCGTGCGCTTTCTCTCGAATCGATCTACGGGAAAGATGGGTTTTGCGCTCGCTGCGGCTGCCTGGCGCCACGGGGCCGAGGTGACGCTGGTGGCGGGGCCAGTGCAGCTGCCCACGCCAGCAGGCGTGCGGCGGATCGACGTGACCACGGCGGCGGAGATGCGCGCTGCGGTCGAGACCGAGTGGGCCACCGCGACGATGTTGCTCATGGGCGCGGCGGTCGCGGATTTCCGGCCGGCCCGGGTCGCCGAGCAAAAGATCAAGAAGGGCGCAGGCCGGCTGCGGCTCGATCTGGAGCCGACGGCGGACATTCTGGGGGCGGTCGCGCCGCACAAGGGAGCGCGGATCGTCGTGGGATTTGCCGCGGAGACCACCGAGGTGCTGGCGGGAGCGGAGCGCAAGCTCCGCGAGAAGCAACTCGATCTGATCGTCGCGAACGATGTCTCGCGGCCGGATGCCGGCTTCGCCGCCGACACCAACGCGGTCACGCTGATCGACCGCGAGGGGAACCGGGAGAAGTTGCCGCTGTTGAGCAAGGACGAGGTGGCGGAGCGGGTCGTGGAACGGGTGGTAGCCCTGCGCGCGGCGCGCGCGGCGGCGGCGAGCTAGCTGGTTGCGCCAGCCTCCACCGGGGGCTTCCCATGGGTATGCCGCGCCAGCCCCTGCCGGTGAAGCTGGTTGCCGGAGTGCTGGCGGCCTCCCCGCGACTTCTGGAAGAGGTGCGGCAGAAACTCGAGGGGCAGTTCGGAACGATCGAGGCGGCGACGGAGCCCGAGCCGTGGACGGCCTCCCAGTACTACTGCCGCGAGATGGGTCCCTCCCTGGCGCGGCAATACCTGGCCTTCACCCGGGCGGTGGCCCCGGATGCCCTGGTCGAAGCGAAGCTGATTGCCAACGAACTCGAAGGCCAGTGGAAAGGGCCTCGGGGGAGGCTGGTGAACATCGACCCGGGCTATATGGATCTGGAAAAGCTCGTGCTGGCGTCGACCAAGGATGCGCCGCACCGCGTCTACCTCGGGCGCGGCGTTTACGCCGAGGTGACGCTCTGCTTTGTCGCCGGATCGTTTGTCCCGCTGCCGCACACGTACCCGGACTATGCGCAGCCTCGCGTGCGAGAGTTTTTCAACCGCGTGCGAGAGGCTTGGAAGCGAGACCGGCGGGAGGAAAAGCCCCGCACCGCTTGAGGCCTCAGGCGGCAATCGCCTCGGGGCGCAGCGCGAGCGCTGCAACCTCCCGCTCGATTTGCCGGCTCAGCTTCTGCCGGCGCGCCAGCGCTTTCAGCTTGCGGCGCACGTCCTTGGCCAGGGCGAGCGCAGCGGCGCCGGTCGGGTCCTCCCTTTGCGAGGCGCTGTCGCGGCCGCGGCGCAGCAGGTCGCGAATGCTCTGCACGCAGAGCCGGTTGTACGCTGGGACCACTTCAGGCGGGAGCGGGTAGCGCGAGTGCCGTGCCGCGATGAGGAGCACGGAGTGCCAGCGGTCGAGCTGCTGCCAGGCGAGCATCGAGTCGAAGATGCGCTTGTTCGTCCGGAAGGAGAAGAGCGTCCGCGCGACGACCTCCTCGACCAGCCGGTCGCACTCGGGGAACCGGTGGGCGGCGATGTCTGCCAGAAGGCGCCGCAAGGCAGGATCCTGCAGCGAGTCGAACCGCGCCTCCCAGTACACGTGGCGGAGGGCCCGCGCGCGGTAGCTGACGATCAACTGCGTCGGCACGAAGTGGTTGTGCGAGTATACGTCGCCCGCCAAGTGGCTCAGGTATCCGTAAGCGAAGGCGCGCTGCGCGTCGCTTTGCGCCCGCGCGGTGATTTTCCACGCGACGTTCCACGAATGGCAGTGCAACTGCACCGCGCGGGCGTACTTCTTCGCTTGCGTGATGTCGGCGCCGAGACACCCATACAGGTATTCGCGCCAGTGGGCGCGAAGGATTCCTTGAAGGGCTGCAGAGGCAATGGTAAGGTCCGCCAGCACTTGCGAGCCATGGGCGAGGTGAGTCAAGGGGCCCCAAGCGTACGCAGCTTCCGGTGCGAGCAGGACGCCCACGGCGACCATGGCGCAGAAGGCGAGCATCGCAAGTGATGCTACAATGGGTCTCGACACGGCTCAAGGCGACGTTCGCCGCTGGGCGCGCGGGTTGCGCGCTTACGTGGAGTACTTGCGCAGCACCGGGGTGGACGGTTTTCCGCGCGCCGCCGGCGTGTCCCGCAGTCCGGAGCGCGCGCGGTGCGAAGCGCGGCCAGAGCCGCCCGCCCCGGCAGTGCCGGTAGCGACCGCCTCCCCGGCCTCCGTGGACCTCTTTGGAGCTGCCGTCGCCGGGCGCGCCCGGACCCTGGAAGAGCTGCGGGAGGCGATCGGAGATTGCCGGAGATGCAAGCTCTGGCCGGGGCGCACGCACATCGTCTTCGGCGTCGGCAACCCGCGGGCGCAGCTCATGTTCGTCGGCGAGGGGCCGGGGCGAGACGAAGACTTGCAGGGCGAGCCGTTCGTCGGGCGGGCCGGCCAGTTGCTGACCGACATGATCACGCGGGGAATGCGCTTGCGCCGCGAAGATGTGTATATCGCGAACGTGATCAAGTGCAGGCCGCCGGAAAACCGCAACCCGGAGCCGGACGAAATTGCCTCGTGCGAGCCGTTCTTGGTTCGCCAGATCGAGATCGTGCGCCCGCGCGTCATCGTGGCCCTCGGGAAGTTCGCTGCCCAGACCCTCTTGCGCACCCACCTCCCGATCAGCCAGCTGCGCGGCAAGTGGCACGATTACCGGGGGATCAAGCTCATGCCGACGCTGCACCCCGCCTACCTCCTGCGCAACCCGGCGGACAAGCGGCTCGTCTGGGCGGACATCCAGCTCGTGATGGCCGAGCTGGGCATCCGGCGATGAGCGGCCGAGATCTCCTCGCCGGATGGTTGGTCGCGCTCGCACTTGCAGTGGCGCAGGCCGCGCCGGCCGCAACGCCGCACGTGAATCTCGCCGTGATCGACGGCATGATCAACCCGGCAGTGGCGGATTACGTGCGCGAGAGCATCGAGGCGTCGCGCGCGGATGGGGCGAGCGCCTTGATCTTGCAGCTCGATACGCCTGGGGGCCTGCTGGATTCGACCCGCGACATGGTGCAGGACATTCTCGGTGCACCTCTTCCCATCGTGGTCTACGTGGCCCCGAGCGGTGCGGGAGCCATTTCCGCAGGGGTTTTTATCACGATCGCCGGGCACGTAGCGGCCATGGCGCCCGGGACGAACATTGGCGCTGCCCACCCGGTGGGAGGCGGTGGGGAGTCGATTCCCGGGGAGCTGGGGAAGAAGGTGGAGAACTTCGCTGCCTCGCTGAGCCGGACGATCGCGCAGCACCGCGGGCGCAACGTGGACTGGGCGGAGAAGGCGGTGCGGGAGAGCGTTTCGGCGACCGAAAGCGAAGCGCTGAAACTGGGGGTGATTGATCTGGTGGCGGCCGACCTGCCCGACCTACTGCGGCAGATCGACGGGCGCGAAGTCGAGGTGGCGAACGCGAAACGAACCATCGCAGTCCGCGATGCGCGCGTCGTGCGCCTGGAAATGCGGCTGAAACAGAAGGTGCTGAACATTCTCGCCAACCCGAACGTGGCGTATCTGCTCATGATGGCCGGGGTGCTCGGCCTGTATGTCGAGTTCACCCACCCGGGTGTCTTTTTTCCCGGCGTGCTCGGTGGCATTTGCTTGCTCCTGGGGTTGACCGCGTTGCAGGTTTTGCCGATCAACTACGGGGGGCTCGCATTGATCCTTCTCGGCATCGCGCTGCTTGTGGCCGAGCTGTTCTTGCCGACATTTGGAATTGTCGGCGTCGGCGGCATGATCGCGTTCGTGCTCGGCTCGCTGCTGCTGTTCGACACCCCCGAGTCGACGGTGGCGGTGGAGCCCGCGATCGTGTTTGCGGCCGCCGCGACGCTGGGCGTGTTCACGCTCATCGTGGCAACGCTCGTGGTGCGCGCGCACCGGCGCAAGCCGGCTTTGGGACGCGAGGGGATGATCGGGGAAATCGGAGATGTCCGCGTGGCCATTGGCCCTGGGAGCCGCAGCGGCAAGGTCTTCGTGCACGGCGAGTACTGGAACGCGCAGGCCGACGAGCCGATCGAAGCCGGGGCGCGGGTGCAGGTGGTCGCTGTGGACGGAATGCGGCTGAAAGTGCGCCGCGCTTCGTAAGAGAGGGCGCCGGGAACGACTGGCTGCCCGGGAGGTGCGCAATGGTCATTGGTCCGCTGGCAACCGTTCTCTTGCTCGGACTCGTTCTCCTGGTGAGCGGGGTCAAGGTGCTCAAGGAGTTCGAGAGGGGCGTGGTGTTTCGCCTCGGCCGCCTGGTGGGCTACCGGGGTCCCGGGCTCATCTACGTCATCCCGGTGGTGGAGCGAATGCAGCGGGTGGACCTGCGCACGGTGACCATGGACATCCCGGCGCAAGACGTGATCACGCGGGACAACGTCTCGGTGAAGGTCAACGCGGTGCTCTACTTCCGGGTCGTGGAGCCCGCGCAGGCGGTCGTGCAGGTGGTGGACTACCTGTTCGCGACCTCGCAGCTCGCGCAGACGACGCTGCGGAGCGTGTGCGGCCAGGCGGAGTTGGACGAGCTGCTGGCCGAGCGAGAGAAAATCAACACGCGCATCCAGGAGATCCTGGATGCCCAGACCGATCCGTGGGGCATCAAAGTGGTGAGCGTCGAGCTCAAGCACATCGACCTGCCGCAGGAAATGCAGCGGGCGATGGCGCGCCAAGCCGAAGCCGAGCGCGAGCGGCGCGCCAAGGTGATCAGCGCCGAGGGCGAGTACCAAGCAGCCCAGCGACTGGCGGAGGCGTCGGCCAAGATCGCCGGCCACCCGATCGCGTTGCAACTGCGCTTCTTGCAGACGCTCAACGAGGTCGCGGCGGAGAGCGCCTCGACGACGATTTTCCCGATCCCCATCGACATCGTAGGGCCGTTCCTGCGCAAGAAGACCGAACCGGCGTGATCGCGGCGAAGCGCCCGCGCGTTTCTTGAAGGCGCCGCCGCGGCTGGCTACATGCAGGGGCATGGTTCGGGTCTCGGTGATCGTTCCGACGTTCAACCGCCGCGAGATGGTTCGCGAAGCGGTCGCCTCCGTGCTGGCGCAGACTGTCGCGGATTTCGAGTTGATCGTAGTGGATGACGGGTCGGAAGATGGTACAGCGGAGTGCCTGGAGCGCGAGTTCGGCGGCCGGCTCCGACTGATCCGGACGCCCAACCGCGGCGTGGCGGCGGCGCGGAACACGGGCGCCGGTGCCGCTCGGGGGGAACACCTGGCGTTTCTCGACTCGGACGACCTGTGGCAGCCGCGCAAGCTCGAGGCGCAACTGGCCCACTTCGCCCGGTACCCGGAAAGCGAGGCGTGCCAGACGGAGGAGATCTGGATCCGGAACGGCGTGCGGGTACACCCGCGCCGCCGGCACCGCAAGCCCGATGGGGATATCTTCTGGCGCAGCCTGGAGCGGTGCGTCGTGAGCCCCTCGGCGGTAATGCTGCGGCGCGATCTGTTCGAGCGGCTGGGCGGTTTCGACGAGACCCTGCCGGCCTGCGAGGACTACGACCTGTGGCTGCGGCTGGGCCGCACCGCCCGCGTGGCGCTGATCCCGGAACCCCTGGTGGTCAAGCGGGGCGGGCATCCGGATCAGCTCTCGCGCCGCTTCTGGGGGATGGACCGGTTTCGCATCGCCGCCCTGCTGAAGCTCCTCGCTGGGCCGCTCGAGGAGCCGCAGCGGAGAGCGGTGGTGCAGGAGTTAGAGCGGAAGTGCGCCATCGTGGCGGCGGGTGCGGAAAAGCGGGGGCGGCTGGAAGAGGGGGCGCACTATCGCGCCCTGGCGGCGGCCTATGCCTGAGGCCGAGCGGGATACCGCACGCATCGAGGCCTTCGCGCGCACGCGCCGCTTGCAACCGGATCTGGTCGCGCGGTGGCGCAGCGCGGCGGCAGCGGACGCAGAAGCGCTGCTCGAGCTCGCCGAGTCGCTGCGCCTGAGCGAGAACCAGCTCCGCGGGTTTTTCGACTGGGCCGAGGAGATCGCGGTGCGCGAGGGAACGAGCGTGGCCGCGGTCCTGAGCGATGCCGCGGTTCGCAGCGCCCGAGAAAGGGCGCGCAGCCGCAACGAAGCCGTCCACGCGGTGCGCGCTGCACTGCGGCGGCGGCGCTATCCACAGCTCGCCCGTGCCGAGGAGCGCCTTCGCGCGCTGGTCCGGGCACTGGGGCTCCCGCCCGGCACGCGGTTCGAGTTTCCGGCCGACCTGCAGGGCAGCGAGGTTTCGGTGATCCTCCGAGCGGCCGATGCGGAGGCGCTGCGAGTCGCCGCCGCTCGCCTCTGGGAAGCCGCGCAGCGCTCGGAGGTCGAGGAGATCTTTGCCGTGCTCCGGGAGGCCCCGTGAACGGCGCGGATCCGCTGGCAGCGCTGCCGTGGTCGGCGATCGAGGCGCTGTACATCGAGCGGGGTGAGGAAGAGACCCCAACGGCGCGCGCCGTGCGGCGGGCGCTGCCGCACCTGCAGCCCCGATCGATCGGCGACCCGCGCGATGCCGAGCTGCCGGAGGCTGGAGACCGCTTCGGTGCCGGCAAGCGGCGCTTGCTGCTCCTGCGCCGGCGCGGGCCGTTTCTGGAATCTTGCCCGGCGGGCACGAGCGGCCTCGTGTGCTGCAACTATCTGGTCCTCTCGCTCGGGTCGAACTGCCCCATGGACTGCAGTTACTGCTTCCTGCAGGCGTACCTGGCGAACAATCCCGCTCTGAAGGTGTATACGAATCCCGAGCAAGCCCTGGCGGAAGTGGCGCGGGTGCTGCGCGCCCACCCCGAACGGGAGTTCCGAATCGGTACGGGGGAGTTCGCCGACAGCCTCGCACTCGATCCGCTGACGGAGAGCTCGAAACTGCTCGTCCCGTTTTTCGCGGCGCAGCGCAATGCGGTGCTGGAGCTGAAGACCAAATCGGCCTGTGTCGGCAACCTGCTCGGGCTCGAGAGCCGGGGGCGCGTGGTCGTCTCGTGGTCCCTGAGCCCCCGGGCAATCGCCGAAGCCGAGGA
>JBBIUR010000030.1:12849-24777 GCA_037440145.1 Myxococcales bacterium
GGCGGCTGCCCGCGCCGTGCAGAATGCGGGCTACCGCGTGGGTTTCCATTTCGATCCCTTGGTCGAGTACGCGGGCTGGGAAGAGGAATACCGGGAGGTCGTGGCAGCTCTGGCGCGGGCGGTGGAGCCCCGCGGTGTGGCGTGGGTGAGTCTCGGCAGCCTGCGGCTCACGCCGCGGCTCAAGGAAGCCATCCGCGCCCGGCGGCGCACTCGGGTCCTGAGTGCGGAGCTCGTCCCCTCGGCGGACGGGAAATTGCGCGTCTGGCAGGGGCTGCGCGTGAAGATGTACCGCGCCCTCGTGCGCTGGCTGCGCGCGTGGTCGGATGCGTTTCCGATCTACCTGTGCATGGAGTCCGAAGCGGTGTGGCGGGCGGTGTTTGCCGCCGCGCCGAGCGATCGGGAGCTGGGGGAGCAGCTCGCTCGCGGAGCAACGGCGTGGTGAAAGCGGCCGGAACGCAAGCGCGGTCCGCAGTGGCTCGCGACCGCCCAATCGGGGTCTTCGATTCGGGCATCGGCGGGCTCACTGTGCTGCATGAGATTGCCCGCTTGCTGCCCCGGGAGCACCTGGTCTACTTGGGCGACACGGCGCGCTATCCGTACGGCAGCAAGTCGCCCGAGACGGTGCGCCGGTACTCCTTCGAGAACGCGGATTTCCTGGTCGAAAAGGGGATCAAGGCGCTGGTGGTGGCCTGCAACAGCGCTTCGGCAGTGGCCCTCGAGGCGCTGGCAGCCCGCTACCCGCTGCCCGTGGTCGGCGTGATCGCACCGGGCGCGGAGGAAGCCGTGCGCCGCACCCGCAACCGGCGCATCGGGGTCATCGCCACGGAGGCCACCATCGCCAGCGGGAGCTACACGCAGGCGATCCGGGCCCTCGACCCGCGCGTGGAACTGTACACGCGCGCCTGCCCGCTCTTCGTGCCGCTCGCCGAAGAGGGCTGGGTGGACAACGAAGTCGCCTGGCTCACGGCTGCCGCGTATCTGGAAAGCCTCCGGCGCAGCGGGATCGACACCCTCATCCTGGGGTGTACCCACTACCCGCTGCTCAAGCCCACCATCGCTGCGGTGATGGGAGAGGGAGTACAGCTCGTGGACTCCGCGCGCGCGACAGCGCGCGCGCTGCGCGAAGCATTGCGCCGACGCGGGCTGGAGCGGCGCGCGGGCCAGGGCAGTTTGAGTTTTTTCGTCACCGACGCCCCGGAGCGGTTTGTCAAAGTGGGCCAGCGGTTTCTCGGGCAGAAAGTCGAATCGGCAGTGCGGGTGGAGCGTTAGCCGCGGGGCGCCCGGCGCTGGATCTTGCCCCCGCCCGATGCGGGCATTAAAAGTCTCTCGGTTTCACCCGATGCTCGGGCTCATCAAGAAAATCGTCGGCACGAAGAACGACCGCGAGCTGCGCCGGTTGTGGCCCATCGTGGCGCGAATGAACGAGCTCGAGCCCGCCGTTTCGGCCCTGAGCGACGCAGAGCTCCGGGCGAAAACCGATGCGTTCCGCGCGCGGCTCCGCGAGCACACCGGGGCGGCGTGGGACGAGCTCGAGCGGCTCCGCGCCGAGCTGTGGCAGGGCGGGCCGGAGGTGGATCGGGAGGCTCTCCAGGCGCGCATCGAGGAGCAGGAAAAGGAGTGCCTCAAACTCGAGCGCGAGGTGCTCGACGAAATCTTGCCCGAGGCGTTCGCGTGCGTGCGCGAGGCCGCCAAGCGCACCATCGGCCTGCGCCATTTCGACGTGCAGCTGCTGGGCGGCATCGTCCTTCACGAGGGCAAGATCGCGGAGATGAAAACCGGCGAGGGGAAGACCCTCGTCGCCCCGCTCGCGCTCTACCTGAACGCGCTGCCGGGGCGCGGCGTGCACTTGGTCACGGTCAACGACTACCTGGCGCGGCGCGATGTCCAGTGGATGGGGCCCATCTACCACGCCTTGGGACTCAGCGTCGCGTCGATCGTCCACGAGGAGAGCTTTCTCTACGACCCGAGCTACGTCCCGAACGATTACCGGCTCCTGCACTTGCGGCCGATCTCCAGGCGGGAGGCGTATCGGGCCGACATCACGTACGGGACCAACCACGAGTTCGGGTTCGACTACCTCCGCGACAACATGAAGTTCAGCCTCGACGAATACGTTCAGCGCGAGCTGAACTACGCCATTGTGGACGAGGTCGACAACATCCTGATCGACGAAGCGCGGACGCCGCTGATCATTTCGGGTCCCGCCGAAGAATCCACCGACAAGTACTACCGCATCGACCGCATCATCCCGCGCCTGAAGCGGGGGGCCGTGCTCCAGGGGGATGCGCGCCAGGAAGAACGGGCAGAGATCGAGGCCCGCGGCGATTACACCGTGGACGAGAAGGCCCGCACGGTGGTTCTCACCGAGCAGGGCGTGGCAAAGGTGGAGCGCCTGCTCGGGATCACGAACCTCTACGACCCGCAGAACATCGACATCCTGCACCACGTGAACCAGGCGCTGAAGGCGCACGCGCTGTTCCGGCGCGACGTCGATTACGTGGTGCGCGACGGCCAGGTGATCATCGTCGACGAGTTCACGGGGCGCCTGATGCCGGGGCGGCGGTGGTCGGACGGCCTCCACCAGGCCGTCGAGGCAAAAGAGGGGGTCAAGATCGAGCGCGAGAACCAGACGCTGGCGACGATCACGATCCAGAACTACTTCCGCATGTACAAGAAGTTGGCGGGGATGACAGGAACGGCGGACACAGAGGCGGTCGAGTTCGACAAGATCTACAAGCTGCAAGTGGTGGTCATCCCGACGAACCGGCCGATGATCCGCATCGATTACCCCGATGTGGTCTACAAGACCGAGCGGGAGAAGTTCGACGCTGTGGTGCGCGAGATCGAGGAGTGCCACAGGCGTGGCCAGCCGGTGCTGGTGGGCACGGTGTCCGTAGAGAAGTCCGAATACCTGTCGAAGCTCCTGAAGAAGAAGGGCATCAAGCACAGCGTGCTGAACGCCGTGAACCACGAGGCAGAAGCGACGATCATCGCGCAGGCCGGGCGCGAGGGCCAAGTGACGATCGCGACGAACATGGCCGGGCGGGGGACTGACATTCTGCTCGGCGGCAACCCGGAATTCCTGGCGCGCGCCGACATGGAGAACGAGTGGATTCGGCGCGCTGCGGTCCTCCCAGAGCACGGGCGCTACGAGGAAGCCCTGCAGGCGCTGCGCGAGCAGTTCGACGAGAAGGTGCAGCGGGCCAGGCGCAAGTACGAGCCGCGCTGGAAGGAGGCCGAGGAGAGGCAGAACGAAGCGCTTGCTCGGCTGACGGCCATGCACCGGGCATACCTCGAAGCGGTCCTTCGCCACCGGCGAGCGGAGTACGAAGAGGTCGCCGCGCGGCTGGGCGCGAGCGCGGGACCGGCGGAGTATCAGGCAGCGGGGGAGGCGGTCCAGGCATATGGCGAGGCGCTCCGGGAATTCGACCGCGTCACCGGTCCGCACTTCGGCGAAGAGGGCGAGAAGCGCTTCGCACAGGCGCTTGCCGATTTGCTCGCCGCACTGCAGGAGGCCTCGGCCGACGGGGCGGGGGGCACGGATGCGGTGGCCGGCGCGCGGGCCGCTTTCGACCGGGTGCGCGCCGATTACGAGCGCGCGGTGCAGAAGGCGTTCACGAATGGCCAGCAGAGCCTGGAAGAAGTGCGGCAGGCGTACGCCGAGGCCGAGAAGGAGTTTCGCAAGGCGGAACAGGAATTCCTGCAGCACCGCAAGCCCTACGAGCAGGCCGTCGCTGCGGCACAGCGAGAGTACGAAGAAGCCCGCCGGCGGTACACGGAGGTGGTCGAGGAGGTGCGCGAGCAGATCGACAAGGCGCCCGACGAATTCCGCGACCGGTACCAGCAGCTGCTCGAGAAGTACCGCAAGATCTGCGCGGCCGAGCGCGAGCGGGTCGTCGCTGCCGGGGGACTCCACATCATCGGCACCGAGCGGCACGAGAGCCGGCGGATCGACAACCAGTTGCGCGGCCGGGCGGGGCGGCAGGGCGATCCGGGGAGCTCGCGCTTTTACCTGAGCCTCGAGGATGACTTGCTCCGGATCTTCGGCGCCGACCGGATCAAGGGCCTGATGGAACGGCTCGGCATGGAGGAGGGCGAGCCCATCGAGCACCGCATGGTCACGCGCGCAATCGCCAACGCGCAGGCGAAGGTCGAAGCGCACAACTTCGACATCCGCAAGCACTTGCTCGAGTACGACGACGTGATGAACAAGCAGCGCGAGGTGGTCTACGCGCGCCGCCGCGAGCTGCTCGCCCGCGAGAACTTGAAGGCCGACGTGCTGGAAATGGCCGAACAGCTCGTCGCGGACATCGTCGCGCGGTACGCAAGCAAGGAGACGCCGCCGGCCGAGTGGGATTGGGCGGCCCTCCGCGAAGCGCTGTTCAAGCAGTTCAACTTCCACTTCCAGCCCTCGGAGGCCGAGCGCGAGGAAATGGAGCCCGAGCGGCTCGAGGAGGTGCTGGTCCAAAAAGTCCGGGCACTGTACGAGGAAAAGGAAAAGCTCTTTACCCCCCCGATCCTCCGGCACCTCGAAAAGGTGATCCTGCTCCAGACGCTGGACAGTCTCTGGAAAGATCACTTGCTGGCGATGGACCACCTGAAAGAAGGGATCGGACTGCGGGGGTACGGGCAGCGCAACCCGCTCCAGGAGTACCAGAAGGAGGGATTCGAGCTGTTCGAGGCCATGATGCAGAAAGAGGCGGAGGACGTGGTGGAAAAGCTCTTCACCGTCCAGATCGCCCGGCCGGAGGAGCTGGAGCGGGTGCGGCAGATAGAAATCGAGCGGCAGCGGCAGCCGCGGCAAATGGTGATGAGCGGCGGCGGCCCGCCGCAGCCGGTGAAGACAGAGACCGTGCGCCGCAGCGGGCAGAAGGTGGGGCGCAACGACCCCTGTCCGTGCGGCAGCGGCAAGAAGTACAAGAAGTGCCACGGAGCATAAGCGGCGCGGGCCGCACCAGCCAGATTCGGGTCATCCCCGGCGCGCGGTTACGAGGTTTGGCTACGGACTCGAGAACCGGAAACGAAAATCTGGAGAACACCTCGGCCGGTTGCGGCGGAGGGAGGGCGCCGCGGCACGCTGGCGCCGGCGACGCCGGCTCGCCGCCGGAAGTTTCAGGCACCGAGCTTCCGGCGCGCTTTGCCGGCCTGGAAGAAGAGTGGCGGGCAGTGCGCAGCGGAGCTGGGGTGTTCGCGGCGCCGTTTCGCGCGTGGGTGCAGGTCAGCGGAGAAGATCGCACGCGTTTCCTCCAGGGCATGCTCACGAACGATGTTCAAGCCCTCGCCCCCGGCGAAGGGGTGTACGCCGCGGTGATCACGCAGCAGGCGAAAATGGTGAGCGACGTGCGCGCATACTGCATGCCCGACTGCTTTGTGCTCGATTTCCCTGCGCGCGCAGCGCCGCAGGCGCGGTCGTGGCTCGAGCGGTTCGTCGTCGCCGATGACGTCGAGTTTGCGCCCGTCGAGGCGTCGCTGGTGGCGGCCGAGGGCCCGGATGCCGAGGCGGTGCTGCGGCGCGCGGGCGTCTTGCCGCCGCCAGGGCAGTTCGGGGCTCGGTGCGTCGAATGGGAGGGGGTCTCGGTGCGCGTTGCAGGGGCGAGCCATACGGGCGAGAAGGGGTGGGTCGTCGGCGGAGCTCGTGGCGCCGTAGAGGCCCTGCGAGAGAGGCTGGTGCGCGCGGGGGCCGTTCCGGTGGGCGCCGAGGCCCTGGAGGTCCTGCGAATCGAGGCGGGAATCCCGTCGATCGGGATCGATATGGACGGCTCGACCCTGATTCTCGAGGCCGACCTGCAAGGCGCCGTCAGCTTTCGGAAAGGGTGCTACCTGGGGCAGGAAGTGGTCGAGCGGGTGGCGGCGCGCGGGCAAGTCAAGCGGTTGCGGCGCGGGTTCGTGCTGGAAGAAGGGCGCGTTGCGCCGGGAAGCCGCCTGTTTGCCGGTGCCCGCGAAGTGGGCTGGATTACGAGCGCGGGATGGTCTCCTCATTTGCGCAAATTCGTGGCAATGGGTTACGTCCGCCGCGAGTGGGCGGAGCCGGGAACGGAGCTGGCGGTGCAAGGGGAGGGCGGAGCGGAGGGGGTGACTCGCGTGGCGGGAATGCCTTTCTACCCCCAGGCCGGACGGTGCGCGTGAGCGTGCGGGGTCCAAAGCCCTTAGCGGGGTGGAACGGAGAGGAGGATTCGGAATGCCGAACCAACTGTGAAAACGATATTTGTGCTAAACGTTCGGCACCGACGTGCTTTGCAACAATCCTGGTAGCGGCACGGTGCAGTGTTGCGACCAGGACATGAAGCTGAAAGAGGCAAAGCCGTTGCCTTCTTCGGACTGAACTGGGGCGGCGCATTTCCGCTGGTCCCGTGGCCATCCCGAAAGGCCGGCGAGGCAGTCCGGGCGGCGGCCCGCCGGTGATCTACGAGAAAGAGGGTTCGGTGGGTATCGTGTCGCTCAACCGGCCGCGGGTGCTGAACGCATACAACGTCGCGATGCGCGATGCGCTGTATGCGGCCTTGCTGGCCGCGGGCGACGATCCGGAGGTCCACGTGCTCGTGTTGCGCGGGCGCGGCCGGGCGTTTTGCACCGGAGGCGACGTGCGCGAGTTCGGCACGGCTCCCTCGCCGGTGGAGGCGCGCCGCGCGCGCTGGGCGCGCGACGTGTGGGGCGTGTTGCGGGCGTTGCCGCAGGCGACGATCGCGGCCGTGCCCGGCTACGCGGTAGGCGGGGGATGGGGATGCTGTGCGATCTCTGCATTGCGAGCGACGACGCGCGGTTCGCGTTTCCCGAAACGTCGCTCGGCATGATCCCTGGGGTAGGCGGTACCCAGACCACCCCGCGCCTTGCGGGCCTCGGGCGGGCGCTGGACTTCGTCTTGACCGGCCGGTGGCTCACGGCCGAGGAGGCGCTGCAGGCCGGAGTCGTGGCGCGCGTGGTGCCGCGCGGCCGCCTCTGGGCGGAGGTGCGCGCTCTCGCAGACGCGATCGCCCGCCTCGATCCGGCGCTCGTCCGCGCTGCGAAGCGCGCCGTGTGGGACGGGTGGGACCTCGCCTTGGCCGACGGACTGGCTCTCGAGCGGCGCCTTGCGCGCTGTGGCCTGCTTTCGGCCGCCGGCCCGTGGAACCGGAATACACTCGCGCCGATGTGACCGATCCCACAGCCGCGTGTCGAGGTGGCTGCCGTGCAGATGCGGGCCTCGGGCCTGGCGCGGTGAGGAGGAATCCGTGAACACAGCGAATTTCGTCAGCATTCCAGCGCAGCTCTTTCCCGAGCAGGAAATTCTGGTCTTCGAGTCGACGCGGTGGACGTACGGGCAGCTCTGGGAGCGCATTTGCAAGACCGCGAACGCCCTGCGCGCGCTCGGTGTAGGGCGCGGCGAGAAGGTGGCGGTGCTGGACACGAACTCCCACCGGTACGTCGAAGGGTATTTCGCCAGCGCGGCTCTGGGCGCAGTCTTTCTCCCCGTGAATTACAGGGCGAAGCCGCCCGAGCTCGAGTACATGATCGGCTCCGCGGGCACGAAGGTCCTCCTCGTGGGGGAGCGCTACGTGCCCCTCGTCGAGTCCCTGCGTAGCCACCTTCCCGTGGAGCGGTACGTCGCCCTCGGGGGCGAGCACCCGGGCATGGTTTCTCTGGAGTCGCTGGTGCGCGAGGCCGGGAGCGAGTTTGCCGAGGAGGATGTGGACGACGACGAGACCACGATCTGGATGTACACGAGCGGCACCACCGCGCAGCCCAAGGGGGTGCTGCTGAGCCACGGCGATTTTACCGCCTACGTGTGCAACAACGTGGAGCTGGCCGACGGCACGCCCCGGGGCGTGGCGCTCCTGTGCGTGCCCCTGTACCACATCGCCGGCGTCACGAACGTGATGACGTCGCTGTTCACCGGGCGCAAGCTCGTCATCCTGCGGCAGTTCGAGGCGCGCCAGTGGCTCGAGGCGGTGGAGCGCGAGCAGGTGACGCACGCCTTCGTCGTCCCCACGATGGTGAAGCAGCTCATCGACCACCCCGACTTTCACCGCTACGACCTGTCCAGCTTGCAGAATCTCTCTTACGGCGGAGCGGCAATGCCGTTTCCCGTGATTCGCCGCGCCATCGAGATGTTCCCGAAGTCGGTGGGGTTCGTGAACGCGTTCGGGCAGACGGAAACCACGTCGACCCTGACCATTTTGGGGCCCGAGGACCATCGCCTGGATGGCAGCCCCGAGGAGGTCGAGCGCAAGCTGCGGCGGCTGCGCTCGATCGGGCGGCCGCTGCCCGACGTGGAGGTGCGGGTCGTGGACGAATCGGGGCGCGACGTAGCGCAAGGGACGGTGGGGGAGATCTGGGTGCGCACGCCGCGGCTCATGAAGGGCTACGCGTCCGGCGCCGAGGCTGCGACCCCGCTGCAGCCTGGTGGCTGGTTGCCCACGCGCGACATGGGGTGGGTCGACGCCGATGGATACATCTTTCTGGCTGGAAGAAAGGACGACATGATTATCCGGGGCGGGGAGAACATTGCGCCGGCGGAGGTCGAGGCGGTGCTCTTTTCCCACCCGAAGGTCGAGGAAGCGGCGGTCGTGGGGATTCCGGACCTGGAGTGGGGCCAGAGGGTGGCCGCATTCGTGGTGCCGCGCCCGGGAGAGAAGATCCACCCGCCCGAGATCACGGAGTATAGCCGGCAGCGGCTTGACTAGATCAAGAAGCCAGAAGTGGAGCGGGTGGTGGACGCGCTCCCCCACACCACGAAGGGAAAGGTCCTGCGCAACGAGTTGCGCGCGGCTCTGCAGTGAGCGGGAGTTTTCGGTGGCGGCTAGGCAGCGAGGGACTAGGGCGGCGGAGCGACCCGTCCGGTGCGCGCTCGAAGATGGGGTGGCGCGGGTGGTGTTCGACTGCCGCGCGCCCGATGGCCGGTTGAACCAGCGCGGCGCGCAGGAATTGCGAGAAGCTGCAAGCGCCCTGGTGCTGGAACCCCGCGCTGCGATCGTAGTGCTCGAGTCGGCCGGAGCCGACTTTTGCATGGGCTTCGACGAGGGCGCGGTGGGCGCGGATTGCGTGGCGGCGATTGCCGCCTTGCCCCAGCCGGTGATTGCGGTGGTCCAGGGGCGGGCGTGGCGCGAGGGCTGCGAGCTGGCGCTCGCGGCCGATCTGCGCGTGGCGAGCGCCGATGCGGAGTTCGCCCTCCCCCAGATCCAGGAGGGACGGCTCCCCCGGTACGGGGCGACGCAGCGGCTACCGCGGCTGGTCGGACCCACGCGAGCCCTGGAGCTGTTGTGGAGCGGGCGGCCGGTCGGCGCTGTGGAAGCCGAGCGGATCGGAATCGTCAGCCGTGTGGCGCCCCGCGGTCGCCTGCAGCGCGTGGTGCGCGAAGTCGTAGGGTCGCTGTGCCGGTGCGCGCCCCTGGCCCTGCGGCTGGCCAAGGAGGCCGTGCGCGCGGCGGGCGATCTCACGCTCGATCAGGGAATCCGGCTGGAGCAGGACCTCTACGTCCTGTTGCAGACCACCGCCGATCGTGCTGAAGGAGTGCGCGCATTTCTCACGGGGCGCCGGCCGCGATTCCGCGGCAGGTGAATACCGACACGCTGGAAGGGGAACGAGTGGGAATGGCGAACCAACTGGGCAAAATTTACGTGTGCACGAAGTGCGGAGCGCAGTTCATCGTGACCAAGGCGGGAAGCGGCACGCTGAAGTGCTGCGGCCAGCCGCTAGAGCAAAAGAAATAGGCGCCCAGCGACTCGGCAGGGCTTGGGAAGCGGGACTGCCTGCGCTAGGAAGGGGCTCTCCGGTCGATCTCTTGCAGCGCGGCCTTCAGGAACTCTACGCTGCGCTCCAAAGCGGAGGTGTCGAGCCGCCCGCGGTTGTCGGCAGCCGAGTGAAGGCCGCGCAAGGGCGTGGCTTTGTTGCCCCCGGAGCCGATACACACCGCGGGGATGCCGCGGGCGAGGAAGGTGCGCGCGTCCGTGCTCACGGGTTCGGGATCGGGAACGAGACCGCGTTGGAACACTGCACGGCTAGCCCGGTCGAGGGTGCGCATGAGCGGCCCCGAGGCATCGTAGCGGCGCAAGACGAAGCGGTCGCTTACGAAATAGCGCAGAGTGGGCCCTGCACCCAGCCACTCGGCATTGACGAAATAAACGGGCCCCTGCGGGCGGCGCGCGTCGCTGCGGAGCTGCCGGTTCACGTACTGCCAGGAGCCCTGAGTTGCGACCTCCTTGCCGGCGAAAAACACGATCTGCACGTCGGTCTTCTGGAGCGCCAGTTCGTCGCTCCCCAGGGCCTCGGCGACTTTGAGGAGGACAGCCACGGAGCCGCCGTTGTCGAGCGCCCCTGGGCTGCGCGAGAAAACGAGGGCTCCTCCCGCCAAGTAGAGCGCAAGCGCGCCGAAGTACGCACTGGCGGCGGCGGCCGCGAGGTAGACGCCCCAGAGATTCCTGCCCTGGCGTATCCGCCGCCACCCGCTGGCAGCCGCCGCGACGGCGAGCAGGCAAACCGGCACGGCGAGGTACGGGATGGAGACATTGCGGGCGGGATCGAGCAAAGCGGTAGCGGTGTCGTAGTGAGCCCCCAGGATGACCGTGCGCTCGGCCGCCGAAACCGGGAAGGAAAAGACCACGTTGCGCTCGCGCACGGGAAAGAGGCGGCTGAGGAGCGGCAGGTAGAATTCCAGCTCGAGCGCGAGGTACGCAGGCAGGAGGACGGCCGCCGCCAGCGCCCAGGGGAAGCGGCGGCGCAGCACGGCGGCGAGGTACACGGCACCGAGCACCGCCGCGACGGCTCCCGCGATCCAGCACGCGTAGGGGTAGCAGACGAACTCGTGCACGGCGACGTCGGCCCCGGTGGCGCGGCCGGCCTTTTCCAGCCAGTTCGCAATTTCATCGAGCGCCGGCGATCCGTTCTCGCGCGGCACGAGCAGGGTGTCGAAGATCTCCGCGAATGTCATGACCCGCCGCGCTTTATCAGAACTCGGGGCGTTGCGGAATTCGCCGTCCCGAGGAAGGCTTTGCGGAGGGGCCGTACAAGCCCGCAAGCGCGTGGGCGCGCATCGCGCCGGCGGCCTCGCCCGCCCCGCTGGCCTGGCGCTTTCTCCCGTTGTCACCGGCAAACAACCGTTGTAAGC
This sequence comes from Myxococcales bacterium, assembly GCA_037440145.1. Classification (GTDB taxonomy): domain Bacteria; phylum Desulfobacterota; class Binatia; order HRBIN30; family BPIQ01; genus JBBIUR01. The sequence continues at coordinate 23,930 of JBBIUR010000030.1, forward strand.
TTGCGCGCGATTCGGGTGCCCAGCCTCGGCGCACCCGCAAGACGAAGGAGGGCATTTGGCATTCCGAAGTAGGCGTCCCCGGTTCATTCCACCACCCCAGGAGACCCACCGAGTCAATCGCAATATCCGCGCGCCGCAAGTGCGCCTGATCGGCCCGGATGGCCGGCAGATCGGCATCGTGAGCACTGAGGAAGCGTTGCGCCATGCGGAGCAGGCGCACCTTGATTTGGTCGAGGTGGCGCCGACGGACAACCCGCCGGTCTGCCGCATCATGGACTACGGGAAGTTCAAGTACCAGGAGCACAAAAAGGAGGTGGAAGCGCGCAAGAAGCAGAGCGTGACCACCGTGAAGGAGCTGCGGCTCGGATATCGCACCGATACGCACGATCTCGAGCGCCAGGTCGAAAAAGCGCGCGAGTTTCTGGGCGCCGGAGATCGCGTGAAATTCATTTTGCGGTTCCGGGGGCGCGAGATGGAATACCAGGAACTCGGCCAGCAAAAGCTGTTGGCCGTGTGCGAGGCCCTGAAGGACGTGGGCCAAGTCGAAGGCAGCCCCAAGATGGAGGGACGCACGATCGGTGTGATCCTTGCCCCCCTCGGTCGCCGGAAGGGAGCCGGGAAGGCACCCAAGGCAAGTGCGCCAGCAGCAGCGCCCAGCGAGAACCAGAGCGCGGGAAAACCGGCGGCTCAGGCGACGCCTCGGTGAGGCGGATCGCTGCTCGGGGTGTTCGGCGGGAGGATGCGCACGCGCTGGCCCTGGATTTCCAGCCTCCCTTCGGCCCACAGGCGCACGGCCTCGGGGTAAAGCGCGCGTTCGACAATCTGCACGCGGGCTGCAAGCGTCTCCG
>JBBIUR010000031.1:0-24455 GCA_037440145.1 Myxococcales bacterium
ATTCGCCGGCCGAGGAGGAATGCAAGGGGGATCGAAGCGAGCGACAGAAGAGCGGGAAGGAGCCTGAGGGAAAAAAGCGATTCGCCAAAAAGTCGGAAAAACAGCGCGATGGGGTACGCTTCGAGGGCTCCCGTGTGGTAGTTGCCGTAAAAAAAGATCGGCCTTTCGAGACCCCGCAGGATGTGCCGCGCCATGAGTCCGGTGGCTCCCTCGTCGCTCAAAAACATGGGGAAAGTCGCCAGATCGACGCGCGACGGGTCCAGCAGATAAACCGCGCGCAGCACAGCGCTGGCGAGGAACGCCGCCGAAAAAAGGACGAAAGGACCGCGAAGCGATCCTTTTGGTGCCCCGCGCGGAGCTGAGGCCGACGTCGACTGGCTGGCCGTTTCCAAGGTCTGGCTCTCGGACTCGAAGTAGCTCTCCTGGGTCGCTCGCCGACCCTTGGGTACACCTACAACAAAGCACACTGGCGGGCAAAAAAATCTTCCCGCGCTGCAATGAGACCAACTACGGCTCTCCCGATTCGCTGTGCACTCCAGAGCGCGTCCTCTACGCCCGCCACGAGCGATCGCTACATTTGTGCTCGCGACCGCTCTATTCGCGTGCCCCGCACACCCCGCTGTTCGCGCGCTGCTGCGCCGCCGCAGTGCACTGATCGCCGCCGCCCGCGGTGAACCTTTTCCCGCGCGCGCTCTTGCGCTGCCCAGCCGCCGGGTGTATGTGCCGCGGAGCCGATGGCCCTGGGCACGATGGCCAAGCGAGGGATCCTGCGGGCAGGGCGGATTGCAACCGCACTCTCGATTGCAGTGTGGGCCGCAGGGAGGCCATTGGGTTGCCCAGGCATCGCTGGGGCGCCGAGCGCCCGCTGCCTAGCATTCGCCCCTGACCTTGTGGCCCGTCATGCCTCGGGCTCCGCACACTTTCGACTCACCGGCCATTCCGGCCTCCGCCCCCCGTTGCGGAGCAGCACGAGCCCGCCGTGCAGCTGCTGCCCGTTGAGCGAGCCGAGTCGCACGGCCATAGCCGTGCCGGGAGCATGCTGGCCCGTGCCAGCGGCGTTCCCTGGGTCCAACATGCGCCCGCCAGCGTTCGCGGCGCGCGCGCCCAAAGCGGCACCGGGATCCGCCGACATGGGACACGACCCTCCTCGATACCTGACACACGCAAGCCTCGTGATCTGATCTTTTGCGACAGTTGCACTTCGCTCGCGCCAGAGGGGCGTGCGGCAGCCGCTCGGGCGCCTGCGCCAACGCTGGAGGCGGTTTCGTGTATCGAAGATATTGCGCGCCGGTGGCTGCGGCAGCGCCGGTCGACCAAGGGACAGTGCGTGGAAGAACCCACTGGGCGCTTCCGCGGCAAGTGGCCCGCGAAGCGGCACGCCTCGAGCCCGCGGCAGAGGACGACCAAGCAGTGCGTCCCGCCGAGTCGCTGGCAGCCGATTCCGAACTGCCGGCGCCATCGGAGGCGGGGCTGCCCCGCAGGCCAGGCGCGAAGAGTTCCCCGCCATCGCCCATCGGGACAATCCGGAAATTCCCCGCGCCGCCCGCCGGCTTCGAGTATTCGGCTACCCACTGCCCCAGGCCCCGTTGCTCGACGGCGCGGTTTTCCCGCGGATCCCGTCCGCCGCTGAGATGACGGAAACCGCCGGGCCAAACCGTCTTCTGATCGGGGCGGTGGGGGTACGGGCTGCGCTCTCGGCGCTGGCTCTGGCTCGCTGTGCCGCCGGCGATCCTGACCGTCGCCACGTTTTAGCCGAGCACGCGCCGCCCGTTGGAAAGCGGATCGCCGTGCTCGCGGTTCTGTTCGGTCTGCCGGATGCGATCTGGCCATCCAACTCGAGGAGTACGGCGCCTTCGGGTTTCCGCCCGAGGCCAGCCAGGGGCATAATCCCCACCCACGCGACAGAGCTGCTGCACCACCCGAGTGCCCAACCGCTCGTACCGGGAATGGCAAACCAAGGTGCTGCCTCGCTGGATGATTTGCGGGAGGCCATCTATCATGGCGCCGTCCAACGCCTCCGCCCGAAGATCATGACCGTGCCGGTGATTCTCGCAGGTTTGCTGCCGATTCTCTGGTGCGACAGCACCGGCGCGGGAGTCACGAAGCATATCGCCCTGGCCCTGGTGCGAGGGGGAACCACTTCGTGCGTCATGGAACTGCTTGCCTGCCCGGCGACCTTCCGTCTGTGCGCCGGCTGGGGCGTGCCTGCGCACAGACGGGTCACACCGGGAGCCGACCGCCGCGAGGGAACGCCGTGAAACCTGCGACGCGTTGGCTGCTGCGCGCCGGCGACTGTGCCGGGGGCGCACTCACGGCTGTTCTGACCGCTCTGGCCGTACGCGCGGTCATCCCGCTGCACTTCGACATGGTGGCGGCCATGATGGCCGGCATGGCGCTCGGCACGGTCGTGCACCTCGCGGTTGGCTTCCTCCTCGCCCCGCTGCTGGGCATGTTCGAAAGCATGATCCCGGGAATGTTCGTCGGCATGTATGGGGGGATGCTTTTCGCGATGCGCGACTCGATGCAGGAAGTGCCGCTGGCAACCGCGGTCGCGGTCGCAGCGGTCTTCGGCATTGCCGTCACCCTCGGCGTCGAGTTCTGGAATACCCAACTGCAAAAGCGCCCGGCACCGCCTGACACCGCGCCGGGAACCGTTCCAGGCGGAAGCGGCGAAAAGAGGTAGCGATGGGCCTGCAGGAGAAGTGGGACCGGGCAAGCCGCACCTACGATTGGTTCACGTTCGGCGACAACCTGCGCCATGGGGAGGAAAAACGCAGATTGTTCGCGAAGGCCAAGGGGCGCACGCTCTTTGTGGCCGTGGGGACGGGAAACGACATTTCATTTTTCCCACCCGGGCTGGAGATCGTGGCGCTCGATGTGAGCCCCGCGATGATCGAGAAAGCGCGCGAGCGCGCTGCCAGGTATCCGGGGAATCTCCAACTGCGAGTCGCCGATGTCCAGGAGCTCGCGGACCCAGACGAATCCTTCGACACCGCGATGACGGCGTGCACGTTCTGCTCTGTTCCCGACCCGATTCGCGGGCTGCGCGAGGTCTACCGGGTCTTGAAGCCGGGCGGGCAACTGCTGATGTTCGAGCACGTGCGCAGCGAGGTTCCCCTCGTCGGCCTCTTCCTCGACGCTCTGACATACTTGACCCGCCGCGTCGGCCCGGAGCTCAATCGGGACACGGTGGGGAACGTGCGCCGGGCTGGATTCGAGATCATTGAGGTCTGCAACGTGTACTTCGACATCGTAAAGGCCATCGAGGCGCGAAAGCCGATGCGCCGGTGCGCCTGAAGAAAAAGAAACAACCGTGCGAGGCCAGATCCAGGGGAAAACCAAGGCAGCCACTTCCGGGATCAAGATGGCGATCATGCAGGCCAACAGGAATCAGGTAGCTACCCTCCTCCGCGCCGTGGAAACTTTAGTCGAGCTTGGCTCCACCGATCTTTTCTACGCCGACCAGTACCTGTACCGAGCGCGCACCTTGATGCCAGCTCTTTGCACCCGCGAAGAATACGAAACCCTGCAGCGCGACCGCGAGAGGCTGCCGCAACTGGCCGCGGAAATGCGAGAGGCTGCGCAGGCCGGGGAATGGATGCGCGTGCGAGCGCTGGCAGAGGAAGCTGCGAGCCGGAGGGCCCGCCTGGCGGACCGCGCCGCCGTACTTTCAGCGGCCGACGCCGTGTACGGCCCCCGCGCGTTCGCGCCCGACGCCTCGGCGCTCGCACTCTGTGGCGCCCTCTGCCAGCCCGAAGCCGCCCTTCTGCCCACCCGCCGGGGCGCGGTAGAGCGACTGCAGTGGCTGGCCACTCACGACGCGCAGTGGCAGGACTTTTACCGCTCGCGGATCGAGCACTTCGAGGCTTTGGAACTACACCCCATAGCGAATTTGCAAGCCGATCCCTCCCGCCTCCAGCAGTCGATCCTGCAGGCCATCGACCGCGGAGATTTCAGCCGCGTCAGGACTCTCGTGGACTCATTGCCGGAAGCGTCCGGTGCCGTGGGGAAGCTTCGCGCGCCCCGAGTGTCGCCGGCGCGCTTCCTCGACCTGTCGGCTCCGTTTCCCGCGGGTGCAGAAGCAAAGGCGGGGCGGCTCGGCCTCCGCTTGGCCAGACTCGAGCACCTCCCGGCTCTCAACCAGTACCTCGCTTGCACTTGTGCCGAAGAAGCCACGCTGCCCGAATTCCCGCTCTCCGCCTCGCGCAAAAAAACGACCGCGTGCACGTGCGGACACCCCTGTCCCCCGGATGTGCCCCCCCACGTTGCGCGACAATCTCGATGCTTTCCTCGGCCACCTGTTCCTCACCAGCGGCGGCACGCGGTACGTGCCCTGGTTCGGCCCCGAGGTCTTGCTCGTCGAGACGTTTCCCGAGTCCAAGCCCAACGCAGCGACGCCACTGCTCACCGCTTTGGGGTTGGAACGGCGCCTGGGAGTGCCGCGCCTGGCCATCGAGCACGCCGTGCTCGCGCACGGTCCGGACATTTGCCTCTCGCTGGGGCTCGACCCGATGGAATTCGTTGTCACCTGCATTCCGTTCGACGCCTACCTGCGACTCGCGCCACAGTGGGGTTGGGGCGCGCAGGAGCGTTGGACGCATTTCGACGGCTACCAGGTTACGCGCCAGCTGCACTTCTGGGCCCTCGTGGGCGGGAACGCCCGGTACGGCGGGCCGCACGACGTCGCCAGCGTAGCGCGCACATACGACTCGGAGCGACTGACGGCCCGGTTCGCCATCGTCAGGCGGCGCCGCTTCCGCGTGCGCGAAGCACAGGGAGAGCTGCCGTTACCAGTCCAGGAGGCCCCGCACTCGTGAAAGCCGCTCTTCCGCTTTCGAACCGAGACTCCTGCGATTGCCGCGAACTGCGCACGGCCGTTGCCCGGCCGGGGCGACCGTGCCGCCGGGCCGCGTGGAGCGCCGTCCGCCTCGGGGGGCTCTGCGTTCGGCCCCGGCTTACCGCGCGCGTACCGGTCGCGCTGCTCGCCGCGTGGCTTGCGATCCTGTGCGGCGCGGCTGGCTGGATCCCCTGTGCGTGCCCTCACCGCGCAGGAAATAACCCGGCGCGCTCCAGAGAGCACTGTTACCACGGCCAGCTCGGGCAAGAGACAGGTCGGGCAGCCCTCACCCGGGGACCACACTGCCAGCGGTGCCTGGACAACGCGGGCCGCCGGGCCTTCTTGCGCGAGGGGCGCTCTGCCCTCTCTCCGCTGCTCTGGGAATCGCGCTCCGTCCCGGTAGAGGCGCGCACGCTTTCCGCACTCGTACCGCCAACCCGGAAGGTCCTCGCAGTGGTAGGCAGTCTTCATTTGCGCAACACAGTGCTTCGCCTTTGATCGGGGCGCAGCGGACGGGGGTCGGCCGGGTGACGCGATACGCGGAGAGCCAGTCGCGGTGCCATTGCGGTGATGGCCACCTCGCTGCAACCGCAAGCTCCTCCCACCCGGCGGGGCCGATCCCCCGCTTCCGTTTTCCGAGCTGGAAATTCCCCTCGGTGCAGCTCTCTCCGGGTGTTGGCTTGCACCGAGAGGTCCGAGACGATGCGCACCGAGATTCGACGAACAACCTCGCGAGAAGGGAGGAAGAAGCAAATGTCAAAATTTTGGACAGGCATTGCACTCGCACTGCAACTGCTCGCCGTGGCCGCGCGGCTTGCATACTGCGAATCCGACCGCGTGGAGGAGGTGGACCGGGCCAAGGTCTGCATGCTGGAAGACCGCGTGCAGGCGCGCCCTGGCCTGCCAGAGGTCTACAATGGCAAGACGTACTATCTCTGCTGCCCCATGTGCAAACAAACCTTCGAGAACAATCCCGAGAAGTACTCGAAAGCACGCGACCCAGTGAGCGGCGATCTGGTCGACAAGGCCACCGCGCCGCTGCTCGCCTACAAAGGCCAGGCGTACTTTTTCGCCTCCGAGGAAAACCGGGCAGCTTTTGCTCGCGATCCTGCGCGATACGCCGGAAAGAGGTAAAATGCGCGCCCACAACGGCATGAAGCTCCGTGCACACCTTGGCGGGGGAGCTAGCGCTTCAAATGCGGGAGAGGCGCAGGCTGGCTTTCCCCGCCAGCGCGCAACTGCCGAGAAAGCCGGGAGCGCGCAGCGCGCCCTGTGGCATGAAAAGCGGCGATGTCCCCTCCGCTCCGGCTCGATTGCGCTCGCCACGGTGTTGCTCGCCGCCGCCATCCTCGCCGGGGGCGCACTAAGTCAAATTTACCAGTGGACGGACGAAAACGGCGACCGGCACTTCACAAGCTCCCTCGAGTCCATTCCCGAGCCACAGCGCTCGAAGGCCAAGCTCGTCGTCGAGCCGCGCCCTACTCCCGCAAGGCAAGAAGCTTCCCCTGCAGCACCGCCGCGCAGAGAGGCCCTCCCTCCCCCGCAACCACCCCCGCCCGAACGCACCGCCCAAGCCGGCGAATTCGAGGCGGGGTGGGTCGAGGGATTCCACGCCGCCATGGAACAGGCATCGGCTTTGTGCGCCGCCCGGCCGCCCGCGGTCATCCAACAGCCGCCTCCCCTTTCTCCTGCGCCTTTCTACGATCCGTCGGGTCTTTACTACCGGCCACCGTACCAGGGGATGGTCACGGTGCCTTTCGACCAGGGCCGCACGCGGGGCCTCACCCGCCGCCAGCAGATTCAGGACCGCCGGCAGATCGGACCGTGAGCAAGTGCGCTTCCGCCGCGGCGCGCCAGGGAAAGAGGACGCGTGAATGGTCACGCGGTGCCCTCGCGCGGAGCACCGCCCCGGGCCTACCCGGCGCGCCGAATGGGTTCCCCGCGCGCTTCAAACCCGCGCCGCAACCCGCCGCGCGGCTCTGACGTCACACGTACACCTCGTCGTGGTTCGCGACCTTCTGCAACTTCTCGACATCGGTGATCACGATATCGCGTCGCACCGTATCGATTGCGCCCCGATCCTTGAGCTTGCCGAGCAAGCGGATGGCCGTCTCCGTCGAGACGCCAATCATTTCTGCCAGCTCGCTCCGCTTGTAGCCGAGCTGCAACCGCTTGCCCGGCGAGAGATCCCCGCTGGCTCGCGCGAAGCGCAGCAACAAGCTCGCAAGACGGCTCTCCGCGCCTTTCAGGGCCAACTCGCGGACCTTCCGGCGCGCCGAAGCTAATTGGGCACTCAGCGCCGCCACCAACCGGACCGCGGTCAGCGGGTGCTTTTCCATGAAGCGAATCAGTTTCTCGCGCGGCAAGAAGCACAGCTGGGATTCGACAAGCGTCTCGGCAGAGACAGAAACGCCGAGCGTATCCCCTTCGTTGCAAAGCTCGCCCAGTACCGTGCCTGGCCCTGCAACCTCCACGATGTGGTCCCGCCCGAAACGGTCCGACTGGTACAGCTTCACCATCCCGTGGCAAACGAGATACAGGCCCGCGGTCGGGCTGCCTTCGGTGAACACTACCTGCCGGGGCTTGTACGTCGCCACCTGCGCCACCGACCGGAATTCTTCCAAGAGCTGCGGCGAAAGGTCGCACAGCGCTCCCGCCCCGCGCACCGTGCAACTCTCACACTGGATTTTTCTCATCCCGCGCTCCCTCTCTTCCGCTGCCGGGCAGCATCGCCCATCGGGCCCAGTGTCAGACAAATAACTGATTTTCGCCCGTTAGGCCACTAGCAGCTGCAGGGGCCCGAACCTGCGGGTTCCCGGCCGGTCGGCGCACCTCGGCGGGAATCGTGGCGCGCCGGATAGCGGCCGCGTCAGACGGCGAGCCGGACTACCTTGCCCCGCGCCTGCGGGAGGCGCCGCAAGGGCTTGTGCTGCACGGACACCGGTTTGCGGGCGGCCACCCTCGGCTCGGCTTCTTCCGGCACGACGAGGACGGGGCAAGCCGCCTTGCGAACGACCGCCTTCGCGACGCTGCCGATCCGCAGCCGATCCCACACGCTGCGCCGGCCCGCTCCGATGACGATGAGATCGCAGCCGCGGCGCGCCGCTGCGCTGACGATCTGCTCGGCAGGCTCACCCCACGCAAGCTCCGCCTCCCAAGGCACGCCGTTTCGTCCGTCAATCCCCTCCTTCGCGAACGCAGCCAATCTCCGCCGCTCTTCTTCTTCTCCGTCCCCAGGCATCGCCGCGACGCCAAAATGCTGGAAATACGCCTGTTCGTACGGAGGGACCACGTGCAGCACGACTAGACGGGCGCCGAACGACCGTGCCACCCCTGCCGCGCGGCGCAACGCGTGACGCGAGCCAGCCGCGTAATCGACCGGCACCAAGATGCTGCGCAGTGCACCCATTTTCCGGACCTCCTTTCCGTCCGCCGTGCGCGCGGCGGCGGCCCCGGGCCCATCCCGGGCGCCAACACGTATTTAACGCACCGTGTCATAGCGGCAACTGGAGCGAGCGACGAAAAAGGTTCATACGGGCTACAATAGAGCCTCATAGGACCTTGGGATGTGCAGCGGCATTGCGTTCGGTTGCCGCGCGGGCACAATAAGGGCGCGCCGCTGAAAGACGGGCGGCGGAGGGGCGACGGCGCAGGGGCATCGCAGTGGAAATCCTCCAGGATCAAGCCGAAGTGATCGTCGTCGGCTCGGGCCCGGGCGGGGCCTCGGTGGCACGCGATCTAGCTCGCGCCGGAAAGAGGGTGCTCATCCTCGAGCGCGGTCGAGACTACCGCCGCCGCGCGCGGTACGGCACCTATCTCGGCCCGCTCACGTACGCTGATCGGCACAGCCTCCTCTTCACGGAAGAGGGCCTCAACATCATCCGGCCGCTCATGGTGGGCGGGGCGACGAACATGTTTTGCGGGGCTGCAGCGTATCCTCCGGAATGGCTGGCCTCGCGATATGGCATCGAGCTGCGCACGTACGCCGAGCAAATCGCCGCCGAACTCGGCATCGCTCCGCTGCCTCCGGAGCTGCGCGGGGCGGCATCCACCCGCATCGCCGAAGCGGCGATGTCTCTGGGATACCGCTGGGACCCGCTCCCAAAGTTCGTAAACCCGGCACGCAGCCAGCGCTTCCGGTGCGGGGCTCGCTGCATGCTGGGATGCCGGTGCGGGGCGAAGTGGAACGCGGCGGAATGGTTGGACGATGCCGTAGCCCATGGCGCGCTCCTGCTTACGGACGCCCTTGTCGAAGAGGTCTTGATCGAGAACCGCAAAGCCACCGGCGTGATCGCGCGGTGGCGCGGTCGAAAAGTGCGCGTTGACGGAAAGATCGTCGTCCTCTGCGCCGGAGGCATCGGCACTCCGATCCTGCTGCAGCGGGCGGGCTTCTTCGAAGCGGGGCACGGAATGACCATGGACACGACCGTGATGGTCTACGGGATTTCCAAGGAGAAAGGGAACGGGGACGAGCCGCCGATGACCTGGTCTTACGCCGACGACGAGGTCGGTTACATGTTGAGCCCGCTGATCGACCCGTGGCTGCTCTACCCGATCATTGCCCTGCTCAAAGGGCCCTGGTATCCGTTGCGCTGGCCCTGGTGGAAAAACACGCTGGGCATCATGATCAAGATCAAAGACGACATCTCCGGGGGCATCACGTTCGAGGGCAAAATCTCCAAGCCGCTCACGGAGCGCGATCGGTTTCGCCTCAACCACGGCGCGATCGTAGCGCGGCGAATCCTCGTGCGTGCGGGAGCGGATCCGGATTCCATTTTTCTGACCCCTCTGCGCGGAACGCACCCGAGTGGAACCGTCCGCATCGGCCAGCTGGTGGACCCCAACCTGCAGACGGTCGCCAACCTCTATGTCTGCGACGCCAGCGTCTTCCCCGAAGCGCTGGGCCGGCCTACGGTACTGACGATTCTGAGCCTCGGCCGGCGTTTGGCCGAACATCTCCTCGCATCCGGCCGCCTGTGAACGCCCCCGGGGCGCCCGCCGCCGGGTCGAGTTCCGAGCCCGGCTGTGCTACGCGGTGAACGGAGGCAAACCGCTGTGGTGTTGGCTTCCCAAGCCGATTTCTTCGACGTCCGCCAGCACGGCTTCGCGAGGCTTGCGGTCTGCGTGCCCGAAGTGCGCGTCGGCGACCCTCGCTTTAACGCGAAGGCGCATCTCCAGCTTTTGGACGCTGCGCATCGGTCCGGCGCGCACTACGCCCTCTGCCCCGAGCTTGGCCTGACCGCGTATACGTGCGGCGACCTGTTTTTTCAGAACACGCTGCTGCGAGAGGCGCTCGCAGCGCTTGCCGAGATCCGGCGGGCGACTTCGGAGTGGAACACGATCGTTTCAGTCGGCTTGCCCTTGGTCGTCGACGACCTGCTTTTCAACTGCGCCGTGACTCTCTACCGCGGCCGCATCCTCGCCGCGACCCCGAAGGCGTACCCACCGAGCTACCGCGAGTTCTACGAACTGCGCTGGTTCCACTCGGCCGAAGCGGCGCGCTCTGCGGAACTGTCCCTCCTAGGTGAACGAGTACCCTTTGGCACCGACATCCTTCTTCACGCCACCCACCTGCCCGGTTTCGTGCTGCATACGGATATCTGCGAGGACCTGTGGGTGCCGATTCCGCCGAGCACTCTGGCAGCGCTGGCTGGAGCCACCGTCCTGGCGAATCTCTCGGCGTCGAACATCACCGTGGCCAAATGGGAATACCGGCAGCAGCTCGTGAACGCCTCCGCGGCCCGCAACCTCGCGGTGCAAATGTACAGCGCCGCCGGCTTCGGCGAGTCGACTTCGGATCTCGCCTGGGATGGCCAGGGCCTCGTCTCCGAGCGCGGGCAGCTCATCGCGGAAACGGAGCGCTTTTCGCTGCGCGGTGGCTATGTCGTGGTCGACGCCGACCTCGAAGCTGTCGTCCAGGACCGCACCCGGCAATCGTCTTTCGGCGCCAACGCGCGCACGCACCTGGACCGGCCGTTTCGCCGGGTGGCGTTCGGCGATCCGCGAGATCCGCGCGAGGCCGCAATCTACAGGGAGCTGCGGCGTCCCAAAGAGCCGCATCCGTTCGTGCCTCCGGACCCGGCCAAGCGCGACATCCGCTGCCGCGAGGTCTTTATGATCCAAGCGACCTCGCTGGCGCGGCGGCTGGCTGCTCTGCCCCGAGAAGCGAGAAAAATCGTCGTCGGGGTTTCCGGAGGACGAGATTCCGCCCACGCGCTCCTAGTCGCAGCGCACGCAGTCGACCTCCTGGGTCTCCACCGCAGCCAAATCATCGGCGTGACCCTCCCGGGTCTGGGCACGACCGCCCGGACCCACGAAAACGCCCGCCGCCTGATTGCCGCGCTTCGCGCGACGCCCCGGGAAATCTCGATCACGCGGCTCAGCGAGAGCGTGTTCGAGGCCATTGGCCACCCTCCGGATGTCGAAGACGTCACGTTCGAAAACGTCCAAGCCTGGCTCCGGAAGCTCCTGCTCTTCGCGACCGCCTCGCAAAGTCATGCGATCGACATCGGCACGGGGGACCTCTCGGAGATTGCCCTCGGGTTCGCAACCTACGGCGGCGACCACATGTCCCACTATGGCGTCAACGCCGGTGTCCCGAAAACGCTGATTTCGTACCTGATCCGGTGGGCGGCCGATGTGATCTTCCAGCGCGAGCCGGAAGTCCAGCGCGTGCTCCGCGATATCCTCGAGACTCCCATCAGTCCCGAGCTCTTGCGGCCGACCGAACCGGGCGAAATCCGGCAGCGGACCGAGGAAATCATCGGGCCCTACGAACTCCACGACTTCTTTCTCTATCATTTCCTTCGTTTCGGCTCCGGGCCCCGGCGCATCGCGCGCCTTTGCTATCACGCATTCGACGGCCGCTATGGGCTTGCAGAGATCAAAAAGTGGCTGCGCGTCTTTGTGAGCCGCTTCTTTGCGAGCCAGTTCAAGCGCGAGTGCATCCCCGACGGACCGAAGGTCGGCTCGGGAGGGGCGCTCTCGCCGCGCGGCGACTGGCGAATGCCTGCCGACGCCTCCCCGGACGCTTGGCTCGCCGAGATCGAATCCATCCCAGACGCTTGATGGCGTGCAGCCGGGCGCGGCACACTCCAGCACAGGCGGACATTTCCCGGCTGGCGCGGGGCCCAGAGCGGCAGGCCCGCCGCGGCCTGCCGCTCTGCCGCGAGAAAGAGCTGCTTACTTCTTCTCTTTCGCGCAGCTCTTCACGCGCGCGACCGAGACCTTCAGCTCCTTGGCGACATCGTTCTCCGACTTGCCGCTGCTGAGAGCCTTCTGGATCTCGTCGCAGGAGACCTTGGGCTTGGCCGCCGGCTTTTGGGCCAGGGCGACCGAAGAGGCCAAGATCGCACCGCCGAGAACCGACAGTGCAGCAAGCACCTTTCGCTTTTCCATGATTCTCTTCTCCTCCTTTTCGAAATTGGCTCTGGATTCGTTTTGGATTCTTCTGCCAGTCTCTGCACTGCGCCGAGCGCATCCGGAGGAGATCGACAGGCTGGCACTCGGCGCTGGGGTACCGGACTCATCCATACACCCCCTTCCGGGAATCCGCGTTCCAGGCGCCGCGCGCCGCGACGGGCAATCCGCCCCGGCGTATGGCGCCCGCGGGTCATCCAGATGCGGCAGCCGGTTGGAGGACTGCTAGTGCGGGGTGGGAGAGTCCTCGCTTGGAGGCGGAAGCTTCCGGTGCACCGCCGGGAGGGCAAAGCCTGCGGTCGGCGACCAGCGCTCGCCCAGGTGCTCCATAGATGCACGCGGTTCGACGGCCCGGAAGGCGCGCCGCACGCGAACGCACGGCGTGCCCGATAGCCCCGGATCGGCAGCGTCGGCGGGGATGTCGGCGGGCAGCCCCACGCCAGCTTGCGCCGGTGCGGCCAGTACGGCTCCTCGGGCAGAATCGCCAAAAGCCCGAGTTCCGGAAATACAGAAGGCCAGCGCGCCCAGGAATCCGGCCGCAGCCAGGCTCACGCTCCGCCTCATACCGGTCATGACGCCTGCGGACCTGCCGAAATTCATCCCTGTCCGCCCCAGGTAGCCATCACGCGCATGGTTCCACGTTGGGGAGATCGCGCAAGGAGTCCGCAATCTCCCTCTCGGAGAGCTCGAAATCGGCGAGCGCACCGGCAAAGCACTGGTCGTAGCTGCTCAGGTCGAAGTATCCGTGACCCGAGAAGTGGAACACGAGACACTCCTCGCGTCGGGTCTCCTTGCACCGCAGCGCCTCGTCGATCACGGCGCGAACCGCGTGCGCAGTCTCCGGCGCTGGGCACAAGCCTTCCGTGCGAGCGAAGATCACCGCCGCTTCGAACACCTGCCTCTGCCGGTACGCCACCGCCTCCAACAACCCGGAGTGCCGCAGCAGCGAGACGATGGGCGCCATGCCGTGATAGCGCAAGCCGCCCGCGTGGATGCCGGGCGGAATGAACTTGTGTCCGAGCGTGTACATGCGTGCCATGGGAGCGACGCCGGCGGAGTCGCCGAAGTCGTACGCATATCGCCCCCGCGTCAGCGACGGGCAAGCAGCCGGCTCCGCGGCGAGCAAGCGCGGCCCGCGACCTGCCAGCGCATCTTTCACATAGGGCAGGATCAGCCCGGAGAGGTTCGAGCCACCGCCGGCGCACCCAATGAGGACATCGGGCTTCTCCCCCGCCAGTGACAGCTGCCTCTGGGTCTCGAGCCCTACGACGGTCTGGTGCAAGCACACATGGTTCAGAACACTCCCCAGGGCATAGTTCGAGTCCGCATGCGCCGCTGCCTCTTCGACGGCTTCGCTGATCGCGATGCCGAGCGACCCTAGGCAATCGGGATCGCGCGCCCGCACCGCGCGCCCAGCAGCGGTCTCATCCGAAGGAGACGGTATCACTTCCGCACCCCAGAGGTTCATCAAAGAGCGCCGGTACGGCTTCTGCTCGCAACTCACGCGGACCATATACACTTTGCAAGACAATCCGAAGAGCGAACACGCAAAAGCCAGGCTCGAACCCCATTGCCCGGCACCGGTCTCGGTAACCAGCCGCCGGATGCCCGCCGCCTTGTTGTAGTAAGCTTGTGCCACCGCTGTGTTCGGCTTGTGCGAGCCCGGTGGGCTCACCGACTCGTTCTTGTAGTAAATGCGCGCCGGCGTTCGCAGATACCGCTCCAGTTCCAGCGCGCGCACGAGCGAGGTAGGCCGCCACATAGAGAGCTTGTCCCGCACCTCGGCAGGGATCTCGATCCACCGCTCTCGCGAAACCTCTTGTTCGATCAGCCCGGGGGGGAAGATCGCCCGCATGTCCTCTTCCGTCACGGGCTTGCCTGTCACCGAGTGGAGGTGCGGCGGAATCGGTGCCGGCAGGTCCGCCGCTGCGTTGTACCACGCCTCCGGAATCTCCCGCGATGCGAGCTGGATCCTGCGCTCTCCCATCTTCCGCTCTGGCAAGGCTCGCGCGGCGCCCGGCGGCTCCGCCGATCCCCGAGGCGGTGGTCGCCTCCGCCTCGCCGAGCCGTTGCCCGTACCTCAGCCCGTGGGCCGCATCTGCAAGAGTTCGGGACGAACAGGCATCTTCGTGTAGACGCGCCGGATTTCCTCTGCCGGCACGTCAAACACCGCGCCATTGCTCGGCACGGGTTCGGTGCGCATCCAGTCGGGGAGGACGTCGTCCTTCTCCGTGAAGCCGGCGCGGCGGTTGAACTCCCACTCGTCCTGCAAGCACTGCCACCCGTAGTTCACGATATCCTCTTCGGACATGTTCAGACCGTACATCATGTTGAAAAGCCGCCGCATCTCGTCCGTAGTCGGCTGCATGAACTGGCAAAAGCCGCTCGAGTCACAGATGGCGTTGACGATCTGCGCTTCTTGCGATGCCTGCGCCAAATCCAAAGGAGGCATAGCCACCAATCCGGCCGTGTGATCGGCACCCATCGGGCTCGTGCAGTACGTGACCCCCGTGGCCTTTAACGACCGGGGCTCCCACGCCGGAATTCCCTGCCCCTTGACCACGGGGATTCGCTGCGCCCCGTACTTCCTTCCGGTAAACGCTGCGCCGTTCGCGATGGCCAGACTCAATTCCTCCCCTTTCTCCACGCCTTCGAGCACTCGGATCGCAGCCGCCGCATCGCCGAATGCCAGCGCACCCGCATCCATGGCCACTGCCAGCGCCGCGCCGGTCTCGATGGTGTCCAGCCCCAGCTCGTCGCACAGCCGATCGATGGTCGCGATGACATCGAGGTCAGCAATCGCACAATTCGAGCCCATCATGGCAATGGTTTCGAACTCCAGAGCCGAAGTTTTGTAGGTCCCGTCAGGCCCATTGACGACGTTCGAGCACTGCACCACACAACCCGTCATGCAGTTGTGCATCCCGCCGCCCCGCCGCTCGAAGTTCTCGATGATGCGCGCCCCGTCGATCGCATCCGAATGCTCGAACTGCATCTGCCGCCGGTTCCGGGTGGGCAGCGAGTCCATCATACTGGCCATCGGCACGAACGCTGCGGTGCCCCGAGCGAAAAGCTGCGGCCCCGCTTTGTACGCCTTGGTCATGCTGGTCACGAGTTCCTTGAACCCCTCCGGGTCCTTTGCCGGCCGCGCCGACGTCCCCTCGTCATCGACGACGATCGCTTTGAGACCCTTCGAACCCATCACCGCCCCCAGGCCTCCGCGCGCCGCGTGCCGGCTCGGGTAGCGGTTGTCCTCGTCGGTCAGCGCTATGCTCGCGCCCTTGAGCCGCGCTTCCCCGGCCGGGCCGCAAATGATAAATGCCGCGCGCTTCCCGGCGTCGCGCCCCAGCAGGGCGGCGACGTCGTACGTCCGCCGACCTTTCAGCTCCGGGCACTCCTCCAGCCGCGCCCCGTTCCGGTCGATCGTGAGCTTGTATCGCTTCCCGGGATCCGAGGGCTGCCCTTCGACGATGACGGCCCAGTATCCGAGGCGCGCGAGCTTCTGCCCGGGTTGCCCTCCGGCATTCGCCTCTTTGATCCCGCCCGTAAGCGGGCTCTTCCCGCCCACGCTGATGCGACCCGACGTCGGAGCAATCGATCCCGCCAAGCAGCCAGGCGCAAAGACCAGCTTGTTGCCCGGGCCCAAAGCGTCGCACTTCGGATCGACTTCGCCCAACAGGATCCTGGCCGACAGCGCACGCCCCCCGAGTGCCGCCCACTCCCGCGGATACGGTTCCTCGCGCAGCTTCAGCTCCGACATGTTCACGCGCAGTATTCGCTCCATACGCCCTCCCCACGTCCCTGTAACATACCGGGTCCCACCTCGCCAAGCAGCCGCATCTTCTGCCAGCCGGAGCGGACGGCCTAGCCACCCGCTTCCATCAGCCCTCGTTGCGGCGCGCAGCGGGGGGGCGTACAAGCGCGGGAGAGATAGAGGTAAGCATGAGAGGCGGCTCTCCTCAAGCGGTTCTTGCGAGCCCGGCCCATTATAGTATCGAACAGGTCGGGAGCGAGATCTACTCGGAGGCCGAAGCGGCGAGGAAGCGGGGGCCAAAGTCATGGCGAGCCGCCCTCCTCGAATGGGCGACGCGAGACGAACAACTGCGCACGCAGCTGTTTCGCTTCGTCGATGTCTTGCCCTCGCTCCGATCCGCGGCGGAGATTGCGGATCACCTCGCGAGCTACCTGGCGCCATGTGGTCCGGCGCTTCCCCTCGCCCTTCGGGCCGCAGTTCGAGCTCCCGCTTCACTGCGCGCACAAGCGGCTGCGGTCCTAGCCCGCCGGAGCGTGCTGCGCATCGCCCGGGCGCTTGTCGCGGGCGACACGGCCGCCGCAGTCGTCCGAACCGCCGAGGCGCTGCGCGCCCGGGGTGTGAGCTTCACTGCGGACGTCCTCGGAGAAGCAACGACGAGCGAGGCGGAGGCCGACCAGTATGCGCAGAGGTACCTCGACCTCATCCGCGAACTCGGCGAGGCCAGTAAACACTGGCCGTTGCGCGAGCCAATCGACGGGACTCCTGCGGGCTCCTTGCCGCGCATCAGCGTCTCGCTCAAGCTGAGTGCCCTGTACTCGCAGTTCGACCCCATTGCCCCGCTCCGCTGCGAAGAGGCGGTGGCTGCGCGGCTGCGCCCGATCCTGCGTGCGGCACGCCGCCACGGAGCGGAGGTGTGCATCGACATGGAGGAATGCGAGTACAAGGACTCGACGCTTTCGATTTTCCGCTCCGTCTTCGGCAGCGGAGAGTTCGCCGACTTTCCGCATGCCAGCATTGCCCTGCAAGCCTACTTGCGAGACGCGGAACTGGACGCCCGCGAGCTCGTCGAGTGGGCGGCGCGCCGGGGCTGTCCCGTGACCGTCCGCTTGGTGAAAGGAGCTTACTGGGACGCGGAGGTGGTGCGCGCGGCGCAGCGGCATTGGCCCTGCCCGGTATTCGCACAGCCCTGGGAGACCGATCGGACGTTCGAGCGACTCGCCTGCTTCTTCGCCGGCCACGCCGGAACCGTTCGCCTTGCCATTGCCAGCCACAACCTTCGCAGCGTGGCCGCCGCCCTGGCAGCCGCCGAAAACCAGGGGCTCTCTCGCCACGACTTCGAGTTCCAGATGCTCTACGGGATGGCGGAGCCGCTGCAAGAGGCCCTGGTCGCGCGGGGCTTGCACGTGCGGATCTATGTCCCGTGCGGCGAGCTGATTCCGGGCATGGGGTATCTGATCCGCCGCCTGCTGGAAAACACTTCGAACCAGTCGTTCCTCCGACTCTGGCTTGCCGAACGCGCGCCTGTGGAAGAGCTCTTGGCTCCGCCGGAGCCGGACCGCGCATCCCCGCGAGCCCGCGCGCGACCTCTGCCTCCCGCGGCGCGGTTTCGCAACGAGCCACCGGCCGACTTTCGGGTTGCCTCGTGCCGCGAGACCTTCGCAGCAAAGCTGGCCGAACGGCGCGCCCAGCCCTCGCCGGCCTGCCCTCTCGTGATCTCCGGCGCGCGCATTCTTTCCGGATCCTTTCTGGAATCGTTCGACCCCTCGCATCCCCACCGATTGGTGGGGCGGGTCGCGCGCGCGGGCCTAAAGGACGCGGACCGCGCCGTCGCCGCCGCGCGCGCCGCGCTCCCTGCGTGGGCGCGCACCCCCGTGTACGAGCGGGCCGGGCTATTGCGCCGACTCGCAGGCGAGATGCGAGTGCGCCGATTCGATCTCGCGGCCTGGATCGTCTCCGAAGCGGGAAAACCGTGGCGAGAAGCGGAGGCCGACGTGTGCGAAGCAATCGATTACTGCGAGTTCTACGCATTGGAAGCGGAGCGCCTGGCAGTAGGCCACGAGTGCCACGTGCCGGGCGAGCGGAACTGGGTGCGATACGACCCGCGGGGAGTTGCCGCGATCATCGCGCCGTGGAATTTCCCGCTGGCGATTTTGACCGGGATGACCGTCGCCGCGCTCGTGACGGGGAACACCGCGGTGATCAAGCCCGCCGAGCAGGCGCCGGTTGTCGCCGCGCGCTTTTTCGAACTTCTCGAGGCCGCGGGCCTTCCCCCCGGTGTCGCGCACTTCCTGCCTGGCCTCGGGCCCGAAGTCGGCGCCCACGTCGCTGCGCATCCCGATGTCGATCTGATCGCCTTCACCGGGTCGCGCGCCGTGGGCCTGCAGATCCTCGAGGCAGCCGCTCGCACGCAGCCAGGGCAGCGGGCGATCAAGCGCGTGATCGCCGAGATGGGAGGCAAGAACGCGATCATTGTGGACAGCGACGCCGACCTCGATGCTGCGGTGCGCGGGATTGCCGTTTCGGCATTCAGCTATGCGGGCCAGAAGTGCTCCGCCTGCTCGCGGGTCATTCCCGTCAGCGCCGTCCACACCGCGCTGGTACGCCGGCTAGCGGAGGCCGCGCGGAGTCTACCCATAGGCCCCGCGGAAGAGCCGAGCACGTTCGTGGGTCCGCTCATCGACGCCGAGGCCGCGGAGCGCGTGCAGGCTTTCATCGAGCAGGGCGCGCGCGAGGCCAAGCTCGCGTGCCGGGTCGAGGACGTCCCCGCGGAGGGGCACTTCGTGGGACCGGCGATCTTCGACGAAGTGGACCCGCGCAGCTCCATCGCGCGCCAGGAAATTTTCGGCCCTGTAGTGGCGATTCTCGCGGCACGGGACTTCGACCACGCACTGGAAATCGCGAACGACTCCGAGTACGGGCTCACGGGTGGCCTGTACTCGCGACATCCGAGACATATCGAGCAGGCGAAGCGAGACTTCCGCGTGGGCAACTTGTACATCAACCGGAGCATCACGGGCGCCTTGGTAGGTCGCCAGCCTTTCGGGGGGCTCAAACAGAGCGGTATCGGGAGCGAAGCGGGGGGCCCCGACTACCTGCTTCAGTTCTGTGAGCCTCGCACCATTTCCGAGAACACCGTCCGCCACGGCTTTGCCCCAGACGTCGAATGAGCCAGGGCCGGTTGCGGCGCAGCCTGCGCGCTTCGACCATCGATGGCGTGTTGCACGCAGCGATGATGGGAATGGGCGAAACCTATTTCCCCGCCTTCGCCCTCTTGCTCGGCGCCAGCCCTTTCCAAGTCGGGCTGCTGACCACAGTGCCCATCCTGGCCGGTTCTGCTTTCCAGCTCCTGGCACCCGCGGCCGCTCGCCGTTTCGGGAACAAGCGCTGGGTCGTCGGAAGCGCGGTCGCCCAGGGGTGCGCGTTTTTGCCCGTGGCAGCACTCGTCGCGAAGCCGCCGCACGCGTATTTGTGGCTGCTAGCTCTCGTGTGCCTTTACTGGATGCTCGCGCTCGGCATCAACCCGGCCTGGAACGCCTGGATGGGGCGAATGGTTCCCGCTCGGATCCGCAGCCGGTACTTCGGCCGTCGCAACGGCGCCGTCCAGTTCAGCCTGACGGCAGCGATGGTGGCTGGCGGCTTCGCAATTCACACGGCGGAGACGAGCCGGGCTGGGGCCGCAGCGGGGTTCGCAGCCGCCTTTCTCTGTGCCGCCGCTTGCCGCCTGGGGAGCGCGCGCTTTCTCGCGCAGCAGCACGAGCCGCGGCACGCACCCGTGGTGGAACCCGTGGCTTGGCGCGCTGTCGTGCAAAATTTCGCTGACCAGCCCCACGGCCGCCTGATCTTGCTGGTAGTGCTCCTGATGGGTTCCGTCCACGTCTCCGCGGCGTACTTTACCCCGTTCATGCTCCAGGAGCTGCGCCTGTCCTACGCGCAGTTCACGGTCCTCAACGCGACGATCATGATCGCGCGAATCGTGGCCTCTCCCTACTGGGGCGAGATCGCGCACCGATTCGGCAACCGCCGCGCGCTGCAGGTAGCCGCAGCTCTCGTCATCCCTCTTTCGGGCCTCTGGGTAGTCTCGGGAAATTTTCTCTACTTGCTAGGCCTGCAGCTCGTTGCGGGTTTCGCCTGGGCGGGCCTCGAATTGACCATCGTCTTGAATCTCTTCGACTACACGGCGGACCGGAACCGGGCGGAAGTGCTCTCGCTGTACAACTTGATGAACGGCCTCGCGATCGTCACGGGCTCCCTAGCGGGAGGAACCATCCTGCAGTATGCCGGAACGCGAGGGTACCCGTACATCTTCTTGGCCTCTTCGGCAGCCCGAGGCCTCACCTTCGTCGCCTTTGCTCGGCGGTTGCCTCCAGTCCATCCGGCGGAGCACGCCTTCGGCGATGTCTTCCTCCGGGTCGTCAGCTTGCGGCCAGGGCAGGACCCGAGCCTGCGCCCGGTCGTGGTCGATGCGAGCGGCAGGGCTGCGCCGCAGGCACCCCGTCCTCCCGACGAGGGGAATGCGCGCGCCCGGGCGAAATCGAGCGCCGGGACCTTCTGAGGGTGCGAGCACTTCAGCCGGCCAGCAGGGCGGAGACTTTCCTGCGCAGCGCCAGGGCATCCACGACTGCCTGCCCGCCGGCGTCGTTATTGAAATAAGCGAACGCAGGCCGGCCCCCCTGGGCCTGCGCCACCAGCCACCGTGCCCACGAGTTGAGGGCGCTGGGCGCGTAGCCGCCGCTGTACTTCGGCCCGGTGCCGTGGAACCGCACGTAGGCCAAGCGGCCCACAGCGAGGCGCGGCATCGGCACCAGGTCGTGGCAGCAAATCGAGCTACCGGCGCGGTCGAGAGCCGCAAGCACCGGATCCTGCAGCCAGCTCAGTTCGCGAAACTCGAAGACGTGGGCGGCCCCCGGGGGCAGAAGGGCCAGAAACTCCCGCAAGCGGTCGAGATCGCAGTGCCATCGGGGAGGCAACTGATACAGGATCGGCCCGAGCGCCGGCCCCAAACCCTGGACGCGGCGAAGAAACTGGCGCAAAGCCGGTGCCGCGCCCTTCAGCTTTTTCTTGTGAGACAAGTAGCGGCTGGCCTTGACCGCGAAGAGAAACCCTTGCGGAGCTTTCCGGCGCCACGAGGCGATCGTCGCCGCCGACGGAAGCTGGTAAAAGCTATTGTTGACCTCGACGGTGTCGAAGATGCGCGCGTAGTATTCGAACCACTTCGGCTCCGGTAAATCGGCAGGATAAAAGGGACCCCTCCAGTGCGGATAGCTCCAGCCCGAACAACCGATGCGAATCGGCGCGATCATGGGTTGGGATGACCGAAAGGACTTCTCGCGCTCTAGTGCGATCTTTCCTTCCAATTGGCGGAGTCGGAAGAGCGCGGCCCCCTCTTACCCCCGAGCCGTCTCCGACCGCAACCATCCCGAGCACGGGCCGCTTTCCGAAGTTGCGCTCCTGTTCCTGAAGCTCGGCATTACGGCGTTCGGCGGCCCCGCGGCGCACATCGCGATGCTCGAGGACGAGGTGGTGCACCGGCGCAAGTGGCTTTCGCGCGAGCGCTTCCTCGACCTGCTGGGCGCGACCCACCTGATCCCGGGCCCGAACTCGACGGAAATGGCCATCCACATCGGGTATGCGCGGGCCGGGTGGGCCGGACTGGTCCTCGCCGGCGTCTGCTTCATCCTCCCCGCGGCGCTCATGGTCACCGCGCTAGCCGCGCTGTACGGCCGCTATGGCGCCTTACACCGCGCCGCGGCCACGCTCGCCGGGATCAAGCCCGTGGTCATCGCAATGATGGCGCTCGCGCTGTGGCGGCTCGGCCGCACGGTCGCAAAGACACGGCCGGCCGCGGTCATCGGGGTTCTGGCCGCTGCGGCGAACTGCGCGGGAGTGAATGAGCTTTTCGTCCTCTTTTCGGCCGGGCTGACCTCTACCCTATACCGCTGCGGCGGGCGCCTGCGCTCCCAACTCGGATCCCTGCCCTATGCGATCCTGCTCGCACCGATCGCATCTGCGGCAAGTGCTGCGGTTGCACCAGCACCTGCATGCACACTCGGGCGGCTCTTCTTTTTCTTTGTCAAAGTCGGCTCGGTTTTGTTCGGCAGCGGCTACGTTCTGATCGCCTTCCTGCAAGGCGATCTGGTACAGCGCTGGGGATGGCTTACCGAGGCCCAGTTGCTGGATGCCATCGCGGTCGGTCAGATGACCCCGGGACCCGTGTTCACCACGGCTACCTTTGTGGGGTACGTGCTGGGCGGCCTGTCCGGGGCCACCGTAGCTACGGTCGGCATCTTCCTACCGGCCTTCTTGTTCGTGGCTGCGAGCGGACCACTCGTGCCCCGCCTGCGGCAATCGGCGGCCGCAGGTGCTTTTCTGGACGGGATCAACGCCGGGTCCGTCGCGCTCATGGCGGTGGTCACTTTCCGCCTCGGCCGCGCCGTGCTACTGGATCCCGTTGCCCTCGCCGTCGCGCTTGCCAGCGGAGCTGCGCTGGCGCGTTCGAATATCAATTCCGCCTGGCTCGTCGCCGCGGGCGCCCTCACCGGCTTTGCCATAGGCGGGTGAAACTCGAACCGCTCCCGGGCTCCAACCGGAGAGAGGGCGGGCGGCGTCTTCCCAGCACCGCTCTGCATCGAGCTGCCGCTGCGCGGCGCGCACGCGCTGATCTGCGAGCCGCAGCGGCTCCGGCAAGCGAAACCGAGCCGCCGCGCACAGCACCACCTCCTCGGCAGTTGCCTGCGAGATGCCGTAACCGACGCTGACGTACACCGGTCGCACTCCCTCCCGAGTGCGAAGCGCACTGCCAACGATCTGGCCCCGGTACACCACCGGCACCCGCGAACCCCGCTCGCGGCCCAGCGGCTCATGCGTCCCCACGAGCAGCGCTTTCGCGCAGCCGATCACGGGGAGCCCCGTGGCCATCCCGAGCGAGCACGCCGCCCCGAACCGCCGCGGGTGGGCAATTCCGTGGCCGTCGTACAGAAAAACGTCGGGGCGCGCCCGCAGCGCGCACACTGCCGCGAGTACCGCCGCACCTTCGCGGAGCCAGAGCCGTCCCGAAACGTAGGGAAACTCCGCGCGCCGCACCGCCAACTGCTCTTCCAACACAACCCCGCTTTCCCGTTCCCACACCACGGCCGCCGCGACACACCACGCACCGTCCGCCGAAAATGCCGCATCCACCCCGCCAATGACATCAAACTTCGCGACGGGGCCGCAGCGGGCGGCGGACATTGGGGACTCCTTGCTTCCCGGCTCCTCGATCCGGGCCCTTGCCGTCTCTTGCCACAAAAGGCTGCGCCGAGGAAGAAGCCCGCCTCCCGGCTCGGCGGGACGACGCACTTCTCGGGCGGCCCTCGCGGCTTTAAGGGCCGCGTCTCCCCCCAGCGCGCTTGGCGAAACCGGAGACCCCGGTTGCCTGCACCCGGTGCCGGGGAACTTTTCCCGGCTCGGCGGGGTTATGCGTGGCGGAACGCCGAAAGGGGGATACGAAGAGCATGCAGAAGTTCCGTGGTGGAATATTCGCAGTGCTGGCAGCCGCTGTTGTCTTAACGGCCAGTGCAGAAGCCACGACGTACCAGGTCGACCCCGACCACACGAGCGTGACCTTCCACGTGCGACACTTGTTCACCCAAGTCCAAGGTCGATTCGACCGCTTTGGGGGCAGCATCCAATACGACCCGCAAAACCCGGACAAAACAAAAGTCGAGGGCTGGATCGATGTCGGCAGCATCAACACGAACGTCGCAGAGCGCGACAAGGACCTCCGCTCGAAGAGGTTTTTCGATGTCGAGAAGTACCCCCGGATCCAGTTCGTGAGCACTGGCGTGCGCGACGTCGATGTCGAGAAGCGAACGGGCAAACTCGTCGGCTTACTCACCATTCGCGGCACGGCCCGGCCCGTGATTCTCGACGTCGCATTTCTCGGCGAGGGAAAGGACCCGTGGGGAAATCAGCGTGCCGGTTTCTCGGCACAAACGACGATCAACCGGAAAGACTTCGGTCTCACCTGGAATGAGACCCTGGAGACGGGCGGGCTCCTTGTGGGCGAGGAGGTGCGGATCGAGATTCAGGCAGAGGCTCTCGTTTCGGAATGAAGAGGATCCATGCCGCTCCGCCCGCAGCGGAGCGCCACGGACAGAGCAAAAGGAGGTTGAAATGCGGACTTTTCCTATCAAAACCACGCGGCTCCTGGTCGCATCGGCCGTCGCCGGAATGCTCGCAGCGAGCGCGACGGCCCCGCTGTCCCGCGCGGGGCAAGAGGAGGGAGAAAAGGTCAAGTGCTACGGGATAAACAAATGCAAAGGCATGGGGGCATGCGGTGGAAAGGGCCACTCCTGCGCCGGCCAAAACGCCTGCAAGGGCCAGGGTTATCTCGAACTGGACCGCGAGACCTGTCTGAAAATCGTGGGTGGCCGGCTGACTCCGGATGACCCCCAAAAGAAGACCGGC
>JBBIUR010000032.1:0-24421 GCA_037440145.1 Myxococcales bacterium
CGGCAAAGCGCGGGTACGGCGCACCGGTGCCCCCACCCGGCCTGGCGCACCGCGCTGCGGGGCTCGCCGGACCGCGCCGCCTTCCGCCCGCTCAGTCTTCTCCGCCCGGACCATACGTCCTCGGGTTGTGGTTCTTCCCGTGGCACGTCAGGTAGCATCGACCGGCTCGGCTCCCGAGGGGCTCGAACTGCAACAGGCCGGAACTGGAGGGCGTGACGATTTCCGCGCCGGAGCGATCGAACAGCATGAAGTTGATCAGGTGCTCGCTCGTGCGCGAGCCATGGGCGTCGTGGCAAATGGCGCAGCTCGCGCCATAGCCCACCACGTGATTGCGGTGGGGAAAACCCGGCGTTCCCTTGCTCAGCAGCACCGTGCGGTCGTGGCAAAAATAGCAGAGGGCGTAGAGCTGGAACGACTCGCTCATCCGCGCTCCCTCGAGGCGGTACTCGCGGCCCAGGATCGGCGCGTACAGGGACCCGTGAGGCCCGCGAGGCGCTCCGGGGACGCCGGCTACCGCTGCGTCGTTCGCGTGGCAGCTCGTGCACCGGATCAAGCTCGCCGGAGTCAGAGGCGGCAAGAGCCCCTGGATCTCCGGATTGCGCCCAATGTCGGCGATCGGGTGAAACGAGGGGTTCGTGGGGTCGATCTCCAAGCGCACGTTGCTGATGTCGTCGGCGCGGATCACGATCGGCGTCGGCGAATCCGCCACCCCGTGGCACTTGAGGCACACCTCGTATTCGAAGTTCGCCTGCGCCACCGCGCCGCCGCTGATGTCGAGCCCAGCGGCACCCGTCAGCGGTCCCGGAAGCTCGCCGCTTACGCTTTCCGCCCTCGCCTGGTGCGGGTTGTGGCAATCGACGCACTCGACGTGCCGCGCCATCGTCAGGGGATCCTCGGCCGGATCGTGGACATCCAGATACGCGTCGACGCGGTGGGCGCTCGGCTTCAAAAACTCGCCCGTCAAGTCCTTCTGAGCCACGTTGCCGTTGTGGCAAACCAGGCATACCTGCTCCTCGGCGGCGGCCCGCAACAGCCGTGCGGGATGCGGGGCGCTGTGCGACCGATGGCAGCTCGAACACCCGTTTTCCGCCACCGTGGCGAATCCCAGGCCGGGCAGCGGCTGACCCGGTCCGAGCAGCGACGTAGCGGTCGAAGTCGCGTGCGAAGATTCGTCCCAAAGAGGCAACCGATGGCAGGTCGCGCAGAGGCCCGAAAAGGCAGGGTCGCGAACGAGGAACTTCGGGTACTCGTCGGAGTGGGGGTCGTGACACGACGTGCACTGCACCTGCCCCGCCTCGTCCAGTTTGATCTCGCGCGGCAGGGTGAGGGGATCGGCCAGTCCGGGCCGAGTGCTCGCCAGCAAAGTGTCGTAGACGAACGAAACGGGATGGTCGTCCGAAAGGTCGGTGCCCAGCACGGCAGCTCCCGTAAGCGGGCCCAGTGTGGGCTCGGGGTGTACCCGCATCGCCCCGAGCGCGATGGTGCCGTCGTGACAGCTCAGGCACAGGCGCGAGCTGCCCGTGGGCTGGTGGAACTGCCCTCGCGCCGTGCTGCTCTCGTACAGCGTGTACGTCTGCGCAGGCATCTCGCGGTTCCAGAGCGGCCGCGTCGGGTTCGCGTTGTGAGGGGTGTGGCAAAACGTACAGAGATTGGCCTGTGGACCTCCCCGGACCGGTCCCGGGCCCGTGGCCGTAAGGTTGTGCACCGTCCGTTCGATTCCGGCACTGGCTGCCCGGCCGCACGCGAGACTCAGCACCACAGCGAGCGCACGCGTGAATCCCCTCATCCGGAACCCCCCAAATAGCGGAAGACCTGGACACGCTGGTTGTATGAATCCGCGACGTAAATGCGATCGCCGTCCAGGGCCAGGCCCGAAGGAAGCCAAAACTGCCCCGGCCCCGTGCCGCGCTCGCCGAACACCATGAGGTACCGGCCGTCTGCGTCGAAGACTTGCACCGCGTCGAACAGGGCATCCACGACGTAGATGTGCCCGTCGCGGTCCACGCCCAGCCCTTTCGGCCTGGCGAAATCCCCCGAGCCGTCACCGGCTTTTCCAAACATGCGCAGCGGCTGGCCTTGCGCATCGAATACCTGAATGCGGAAGTTCAGCGAGTCGGTCACGTACACGCGGCCCTCGCGGTCCACGGCGACCCAAGTGGGGAAATTGAACTCCCCCAGCCCCTGGCCGCGGCGGCCCAAGCGCAAAATCACGGCACCTTCGGAATCGAAGGCGAGGACCTGGTGCCGGCCCGCATCCGCGACGTAAATCCGGCCGCGCTCCTCGTCCGCGGCCATCCCGGCGGGCCGCCAGCCCGCTTCGGGCGACCAGCGCGCCTGGCAGTCGCCTCTGCGCTGAAAAACAAAAGCCCTCCGCGCGCCGGCGTCGGCGACATACACGCGATCGTGCAGGATCGCCACGCCGACAGGTTGCAGCAGCGGAGCCCCGCCGCAGGCCGTCCAGCGCGCGTATCGACCCCGCACGCGATCGAAAACGTGCACGGCAGGCGCGCCGGCGTCGGCCACTGCGACCCATTCTTCCCGAACAGCGATCCCGGCGGGCCGAACGAAGTGCGCCTCCCCACGGCCCGCAATCCAGTTCCCCAGCCGCTGCCAAACGGAAGGCCGGATGCCCAGGTCGGATGGATGCCGGAAAACCTCCCGCAGCTCCACCCGCTCTGGCGCCGGCGGCGGTGGCCAGACCATCCGCACGGCGCGCGCGGAGCCCTCCGGCATCGGGCGCGACTTCGCACAACCCGCGGCCACCACCCCAAGCAGCACCAGCAGGCAGATCGGCGTGGCAAAGGAGTAGACAGGACCTCCCTCAGGAGCTCCTCGCCACGCGGAATGTCACCAGATCGCCCGTGCGGCTCACGAGCCCAATGTCCTGAACGTCGTGGTCGTAAGCGAGGATCAGCGTAAACAGGCCGATCGACCATCGCCAGCGGGCGCCGAACTCGACGAGCTCTTCCGTGGGAACGGTGGTTTCGCGCTGCCGCCGCACCCCCGCAAAGCCGTCGACGAACAGGCGATTGCGAGGCTGCCACGACGCGTTGAGCCGCGCCGCGTAGAAATCTCGGCTGCGCTCCGGAAGGCGAAAAGTGAAGAACCCCTCGATTGCCGTCATTCCGATCTGCAACCTCCGGTGGGCGCGCATCACCGCACTCTGGGTCAGGTTCACACCCTGAAACCGCACGTCCACGGCGTCGTAGCGGCTGTACTCCTGGAGCAGATTGGCACTCCAGCGCTCGTACGCCCAGCGCAGCTCCACGCCTGCCGTGTCGCTGTCCACGGGCCCGAGGACCTCGGCGATGTCTCCGCGCAGGGCACGCTGGCGCAAGCGCTCGCCGAAATAGAAGAAATAGATCCACCCGAAGTCGAGCCCCGCATTGAAGTTGAGGGGCCGGCTCGCGAGCTTGAGCGACTGCTGGACGCCGAAGTCGTAGCTCACCAAAATCGTCTGCCCCGCCTCGATGCCGCCGAAGACATTGCGCCGCAGCTGCGTCCGGCGGCCCACCCTTTCGACAAAATAATCGATTCCCGGTGCGAAGACCGTGACGCCCTGCTCGTCGGTCACCACGATCGTCGACTCGATGACATCGGGGTTGTCCAGAAAAACCGGCTCCGCATCGGGAAACGCGTGGACTTCCTGAAACACCGACAAGCGGCCCTGAGGCACGCGCCGGTCCGTGATCTGGTACGCCACCCCGACGCCCGAGAGGAGCAACCCCCGGAGCGGGATCCGCTTGCGGTATCCCACGCCCAGCCCAGCTCCGTAGGTGAAATCCCTTCCGGGCGAAAGGTCCGCATACGTCGCGTTGGCGTTCACCCCGGTACCCAAGCTCTCATAGTAGGTGTGGTGCAGGCTGGCCAAGCCGCTGTGCGTCATTCGCTGCGAGCCGGGGATATCGAAGAAGGAGAACGCGTAGCTGTAATTCGACGAGAGGCTCTTGGAGTGCCGCAGGGCCAGAGTCTCCCGCGCCAGCAGCGTCGAGGTGGCGAGCTGCTCGCCCTCCCGGCGGAAGAAGCGGACACTCGACCCAAGGCGCTGGTCTCCATAGCTGCCGAAGCGCAGGAAATGGCTCGCGCCAGCCGAGTGCACCTGAAACTCGCCCCGCGGCCGAGCGCGGTCGAACACGTCGTCGAAGCGGTAATCCACGCGCAACATCGAGGCCTCGCCGCGCCGCTCGCCGTAATACGTGGCAATGCGGCGCGTTTCGTCCCGCTGCAACCCGCGGGGCAATAGCGTGAACCGCTGCCGCACATCCTGCTGTTCGAAACTCACCGTCGACGGCAACGGAAGCCGCAGCAAGCGCACCGTCGCTCCGAGCGTCTCGGCGTCGGTGCGCGTCCGCCCTCCGAAATCGCGCCGGCTCGTCGACTCGCCCCGCCGCCCGAATAGGTCGAAGCTATACGGGCGCGCGCCGAGCATGCCCAGTCGCACGTCGTAGCCCAGCAGGCGCCCGTCCCCGGAACGGCTCGCAGAGATCCCCCCGCTTTCCGTGTCGACCTGGTCCTGGAAAAGACCGAGTTCCACGCCGGCGTGAAAACGCGCCAAGCCCGGGTCGAAAAACGCACCTCGAGTGCGCACGCCGACTCTCTCCTCAAAGTACAGGCGGTCCAAGCTCCGATCCGGCTGCCCGCCGCCAGAGATATCCTCGCTCTCGAACTGCAATCCGAAGCTCGCATCCCCCCCGAAGCCCCCGAGGCTCAGGACTTGCGCCGTACCCACGCCGGCCCACGCGAGCGCCAGCGCGGCGGCGCAGGCTAGGATTTCGAGCGGAGCCGAACCCCGTGCCGCCCCGTGCCGCCCACAGGCGTATTCCCTCACAACCCCGAGTGGCAGCGCGCACATGTCGCCAAGCTGACTCCCCAAGCGATCCGGCCATTGTGGCACACCCCGCAAGACTTCTGCTCCGCGATCTCGTCCATTGTGATCGCCGTTTCCCCAGCCTTCATCGGGTAGAGTCCGGGGTGGCAGACATTGCACTTGAAGCGGAGCCGGTGCGCCCAGTGGGGGAAAACCGCTAGCGGCATTTGCTCTGGCCTTTCTGGGGCAACGCGCTTGAGCACGACGTCTCCCAGGACGCTTTGTGCCCAGCCGGCTGCCCACGGCCACACGAACAGAGCGCCCGCGACGAGCGCCCACCAGGGCCACCGCACAGC
Organism: Myxococcales bacterium; assembly: GCA_037440145.1. Classification (GTDB taxonomy): domain Bacteria; phylum Desulfobacterota; class Binatia; order HRBIN30; family BPIQ01; genus JBBIUR01. Next base: position 5,164 of record JBBIUR010000032.1, read on the forward strand.
GAAGAAGCCGGTGCGGCTCACTCAGCTCCTCCCTCCTGGTGACAGATCGGGCACCCGGTTTCTACTTCGAACGCGACCTTGCCGTGGCAGACTCCGCAATACTTCCCGGAGTAGATGTCCTCCATCGTGATCTCGGCTGTTCCCGCTGCCATCTCGAAAATCTCCGCGTGGCAGTTCTCACACGCCAGCCACCGGGTGTGCGTCGCGTGGTGAAACGTGACCGGCATGGGCCCCTTTTGCAGCGCAACGTCCAGTTCGAGTGTTTCCAGAACTTTCTCGCCCGGCTTCAGCGACTCCACTGGCGCGATCACCCCCCGCTCCAAAGCAGCCACCCAATCCGGACCCCCCGCGGCGTTTTTCGGCAGGGCCTCCGCCACTTCTTCCCACGTCCGCAGCCTTTCGATTGCCGGCCTTTCCCCCACGAACACCCCCGGCAGTTTTGGCTGCTCCCCCACGGGCCGCAGAGCCGCCGGCTGCTGGTACCGCACCTCCACGGGCCGCCGCTGCCTGCGCTGTTCCGGCTTGGGATGCAGCCATTCCTCGTAGGGCGGCATGCCGTCGACGTAGGTGCTGAGGATCCGGTACCGGGTACGCGGCTCGCATCCAGCCAACACAGCCAGCATAACCAGTCCCGCCACCCGCCAGGGGTGCAACCGACACCTTCGCAAGCCCACCTCGGGTCCCTTCCCCTACCCCGCCACTGCCACAACCGCCACCCTAGAAAAAGACGGGGGGTGGGATCCCCTCACCCCCCGTCTCGCTCGCATACTGCCGCCGCGAGCCGGCTCACTTGTTGTGGCAGTCGAGGCAGATTTGACTGGGCGAGCCGGACTCCGCGGTGTAGTAGTCGCGAAGCAGCGGTTCCTCGACGGTGTGCTTGTTGTGCGGGTCGTGACAGGATGCGCATTCGATGCCCGTCGCACCGGCCTGCGCCCCCTGGATCACCTCCGCCCCCGTGTGGGTGAACAGCTTCACGTTCACGGGTTGCGCCACGTAATCGCTCAGCTCGACGCCCGTGCCCGTCGTGATCCCGTTGTACGTGCTGCGTGCCTGCTGTTACGGGTAGGGGATGCCCTCGTGGTTGTTGCCGTTTAGTTCGCCCGTCGCACCGATTTTCAAGAACGACGCAGTGATCTTACCCTGTGCGTCCACCCGGTTGCCCATGCTCACCCAGTCGGGAACCGTGCCGCTGCCGTCCGCGTACGCCGCCCCGCCGACGAAGGACGTCGCCGGATAGTCACCGCGGTAGACGTCGCCCACGGATACCGTGCCGTCATGACAGGACAAGCAGTTTTTCGACGACCCGGCCCAAGTTCCGAGGTTTGTCGGCAGCACGGTGCCGCCCTGGGTTTGCGTCGCGTCGGACCAGCTGAAGGACTGGGAGCTCAGCTTGTGGTTCCACAATAGCCGCGTGCTGCCCGTAGTCGGCGCCGAGCTGCCCGGACGGTGCTGGATGTGGCAGAAGATGCAAATGCTCGCGTGCAGATCCGCCTGGTACACCTCCCCGGCAGGATTCGTGAAATCGTGGGCACTGCCCACGATGCCCGAACCCGGATCGTGACCCGCCCAGCCAACGCCGGTTGCCAGCAGCACCGCCGCTCCCGCTGCAACCAGTTCGCGCTTCATCGCTTCACCTCCTTTCTATGGCTTTCTCGCAATTGCGCCCGCGCCATCGACCGGCGCCCCTGTCTTGCGCGCCTCACCTCCTTCCGGGGCGGGCACGGACACGAAACTGTCCTCCGGCCTCGTGTTCACGAGGTCGTACACGTTCACGCGGAAGTTGAACGTGTCACCAACGTAAATCCGATTCTTGGGATCGATGGCGATCGCGGTGGGGTTTTGGAACATTCCCGGGAAGCGGTGCCGGCCGCCGAAGAATAGGAGCACGTCGCCGCGGGCGTTGAAGATCTGCACGACGCTCCACGCGGAGTCGACGACGTAGAGGTTTCCGAAAGCGTCAAAAGCGACCCCCTTGGGCTTGTTCATCTCGCCCCACATGTCACCCCCGCCGCCGTAGTATCGAAGAAATTTCCCCTGCGGGTCGAAGACGCTAACGCGCGAGTTTAGCGTTTCCGAGACGTAGATGTTCCCGTCCGGACCGACCGCGACGTACGTGGGGAAATTCAGCTTGCCCGGGGCCGACCCGCGCCCGTCCCCGATGTTGCGAACGAGGTTTCCCTCCAGGTCGTATACTCGCACGTAATGCGGCACGCCCCGCGGCGTGGGGGCGTCGGCCACGTACAGGAGGCCCGCTTTCCGATCGATCGCGATTCCCACCGGCCGCGCCAGCTCGGGCGGCGATAGAACGCGCGCAAACTTCTCGTTGCGGTCGTAGACGAGAATCCGGTGCTGGCCCTGGTCGGCGACGTAGAGATTCTCGTCACCGTCCAGCGCCAGGCCGACCGGACGGTCGATCTTCTCGTCGATCCCCAGCATGCGCACCTTCTTCGTGGAGAAATCGAAGACGTAGACCACCTGTTGCGAATAATCCGACACAAACAGGCGCTGGCCGTCATCGGTGACTGCGAGCCCGACCGGCTGGTACAAGTGGTACGCTTCGCGCCTGCGGCCGAGGATAAAGTCTGCCGCCGTCTGCGCGGCACTGCGCCCTTTCAGATCGAGCTCGCTGCCCAGCGTGCGCACGAAGACGACGCGGGGTTTCTCGGGGGGTTCCGGCCATGCCATCGCAATGGGCTTTTCTTTTGCCCTCGCGGCGCACCCGGATGCCGCGGCGATGGCGATCAGCACGGCCATCGCGCCCATCGCCCCTTTCGCAAACCGATACCACAGCCTCACGCGGCAGCAGGTCACGGCCCGTACCCCTCGGCCTTCTGCACGCGGCAACCTCCGTGCCCGTGGGGGATACCCGAGCCACCCGAGTTGTTCTGCCCGTGTTCTGGAAACAAGTGGGGGAAATCCCGCAGCCGGTGGGGAATTTCCCGCACTGGGAGACGGGACGGCGCTGGTGACTGGTGAAAGGTTATCTCGGAAGCCTGAAGAGCTCGGCCTTCGCCTCGGCGCTAGCGCGCCCCACACCGTTGGGCGAGAATGCGGGTGCACTCTCGGAGGTAGGACGGCGAAAGCGCGTCGAGACGCTGCGCGAAGCCTCCAGCAAAGCCCTGCAAGTGATTCTCGAGAAAAGCGCCGCGCGCCGATGCAACCTCGCTGGCGAGTTTGGAATCACCTTGAAACAGCGCAAATGCCTCTTTCAGGTACAGATAGCCAGCGAACCCTACCTCCACCGCGATGTGATCGATGGGCTCTTCCGGTTGCGGGCGGTACGCGAACGCGGTGTACGTGCGGAACAGCTCAGCCAACAGAAGGCCAGGGTCGACTCTTGAGTAGCTCACCTCCCGCGGCGAGGCGAAGCCGCCAGGACCGAGAATTCGGTGGTACTCACCCTCGCTCGCTGCCGAAACGGCGAGTTCTGCCACGCGGCGCAGTTCCGAACTGCCGACTTCCTTTGCAAGGCTTTCGACCTCCTCGGCCCATCCCGGCCTGGGCCGCTCGAAGAGCAAGCCCAAGAGGCGCCACTCGGCCGCCGTTTGGGCCGCGGTGATCCAACCGCTCGCTTCGACCTCTCCGGCCACGGGCGCGGTCACGGGTTCCCGCCTCTTTTCTCTGGTGCCTGTGGGCCACCTTGCAAATGCAAGGGGAACCAGACCGATCGCATTTTGCGGCCACCAGTTTCTTCGTGCGACCCCTGCCAAACGGCGAAGGCCACCTGCGCCCGCCCCCCAGGCTTCAGCCAAGCGGGAAGCGGCCGTGACAGCACCGCGGCCCATCCCGTGGCCGTCCGAACTCCGCGCCCTGTGGAAAACTGCTGCGAGGAACGGCGCAAGGTGCCCGGTCCTTCGGCCACCAAGTCCTCTACCGCTCGCTGCCGCGGCCCCGCCATGGGGTTGCCCAGAGCCCGTGCAAGGGCGTAGCGCAGCTCCATTTCGCGCTGTGCGTCGGAGCCCGGCTTTAAGGACGGCGCTTGAAAGGGATAGTGATCGACGGCGGCTCCCGGGTACAAGGCCTTGATGGAATCCTCCCGCCCGTCGAGCGCGGCCTGCCACGCAGCTCTCCAGTAGGTGATCTCCACCGGGCGCCCGGGCTCTCCCATCTGAGGGGCTGGCACATCGCGTTCGAACCGGGCGGGCAGCTGCACAGCGCAGCCGTCCGAGAACCGCCCGACTCCGGGCAGATCGTCTCGCGTCTCGTCTGCCCACTCCAGGCGGAAGGCGATCCGCTTGCCATCCGCAATCGCCTGCACGCGGACCTCAGGCGTCGACTTTTCCAGCAGCCGCGGCTCGACCATGTCTTGCAGGATGAGCGTCGCCGGGAAAGCGGGGGCCGTTTGCCAGGCAGAATCTTCGGGGCCATCGGGCACCGCGGGGCGGTACACCGCGGTGATCTCGGCGGGGGGCCCGGCGGGCGGCCTTTCGCAGGCAGCGAAGATCCCCGCAAGAAACCACGCACCGACCGCGCAGCCGCGCAGCGCTGGCGCGCGCCGCCGGGCGCGGCATTGCACCGCTCGCGCCAACTCCCTGAATTCGCCTTTCATTGCATCACTCCCTTACGGCACGTTCGTCCGCTGCACGCCGTACGCAGCGTCGAAGGCCGCCCGAATGTAGGCGGGTTCGCGCAGAGGCACGCGGACGATCTCCGCACTGTCCTCCCCGAGGCCGACCACGGTATCTCCTTCCCGCCGCCACCGGGGCACGATCTGGGCCGTGGAGCCGAACAGCGCAAGCAAACCCGCGAGATCGGGATCGTCGGCAGCGGCCCGGTAGACCTCCACCGCGTGATCGGCTCCAGGTCCGAACATTTGCCGCAAGAAAGGGCGCGGCGCATGGATGGGCGGAATGTAGTACACATTGGGCTCCAAGCCGAACTGCGGGAAAAGCGGCAGTGCCACCTTCCGCACGTGGACCAGGTAGTCGATGGGGTTCTCCGGGCGCGCTGCCTCCGGCCTGGAGATCCACCCCGCCATACGGATCTTGCCGATGCAGCTCACGAAGCACTGCGGTTGCTCGCCCTTCTCGATCTTTGGGAAGCACGCGATGCACTTCTCCGAGGTCCCGGTCATCGGGTTGTAGAAGACTTTCTTGTACGGACACGCCCGCACGCATTCCTGGTAGCCGCGGCAACGGCCCTGATCGACGAGCACGATGCCATCCTCAGGCCGCTTGTAGATCGCAGCGCGCGGGCACGAGGCGAGGCAAGCGGGATACGTGCAGTGATTGCAGATCCGCGCCAGGTAAAAGAACCAGGTCAGGTGCGGCACTTCGAGCTGCGCACCTTTTTCGATCGGCTGCCCCGCGCAGTCATCTTCCCCGACGTTGGGGTTCGCGTAGTCGGGAGCGCTCGGACGCCATCCCAAAACGCGCGTGCCCGCCTCTGCCGCCTCGAAAACCGTGCGGCCCTCGTAGCGGCCGTTCTTCCAGCGCTGAGGCCCGAGCTGCTCAAGGAGCTTCACGTCCCAGCCCAGCGGATAGAAGCCGTAGGGCTTCGTCTCCACGTTGTTCCAGAGCATGTATTCCTGCCCCTTGCCGGAAGTCCACGTCGTCTTGCACGCCAAAGTACACGTCTGGCAGGCGATGCATTTGTTCACGTCGAAGACCGCGGCGAACTGCTTCTTCGGGCGGGCCTCCGGATACCAGTACGACATCTCGCGGTCGATCTGCCAGTTGAACACGCGCGCCATTAGGCCTTCCCTCCTTGCTGCGACTCATCATCCGCGACGAACTCGCCCCGCAGGTACTGCTTCATTGCCTCGCTTTCGTAACGCGGCCGCAAACCGATCGCGGCGGGCCGCCACAACCCCTTCCCGCCGAGTCCGCCCGGTTCCGCCTTCGCAATCTTCACGATCGCCTCGCGCGGAGCGCCGGTGGGGCAGTGGACATCGGGGAGGAACCCCTTGCCAATTGCCTGTCCGAACAGCTCCTTGCGCACCAGCGAATCGGTCATCCACGTCGGCTTCAGCCAGCTTCGAGTCGCCGACTGATGCGAGCCGGCGCGGAACATTGCCTGGTAGTTCGTCCGGGGGTTCTTGGCCAGGCCATCGGGTCGCGTGGCCTGCCCTTCTACCGAGCCGGGGGTGGCGCCGTACATGTTGAACCACATTCGGGTCACGCCCCGCGGCGTCCCGGGATAATAGCGAGCACGGCACAGCAAGCGCGAGAAGCGGTAGTCGCGCTCGTTGTTCTGCCATCCGCGGAACGGGCGGTCTGCAGGGTCGGAGTCGATCCACACGTAATCGCCGTCCTCGACGCCCAAATCCCGGGCATCCTCGGGATTGATATCGACATAGCCTTCGGCCACGTACGGCGTGCGGCGGTCGTGCCGGTAGATGTCGCCAAACGGGCCGAACAGCACCGCGACCATGTCGGTATCGATCGGCATGGTGTGGGCGCCGTGGCGGTACTTTGGGGTGTGGAAAATGAATCGGTAGCCGTCTGCGGCCAGCGGGTGGCGCGATTGCCGCGCCGCGCTCCACGGCATCACCACGTTACGGCCCTGGCGGGTCTCTCCGGACACGTCCGAAACTGCAACCCCGTAGTCCGCAGGGCCTTTGGGCCGGATGGCCTCGTGCGGTGGCGCAATGATGACGTTGGGTTCGTAGAAGGTCGAGTCCACGGGCTCGCGGTGTACCGGGAGGTTCTCGCCGGCTTCAATGAACTCGTCCTCTTCGCGGTAGAACTCCAAGCGGCCGCTTTTCGTGTACCAGGGCCGCGACTCGTGCACCTGCTCGTACCCGACTGCCTTCGGGTACGTGCGCGCGAGCAACAGCGCGGGGATGCCTCGCTTGGCCTTCTCCTCCAGATCGAGAAACCGGTACCCGCGCGCGCACGCGGAGAAATCCAGAATGCGCTGCAGGTAGACGTCGACGCGCCCCTCTTCCACGAAGCGCCAGCAATCGCGAAAGCGGGAGTCGCCGGTGCGCTCGGCGAGCTTGCGGCCGACGAGGGCCAGCACCTCGATGTCGCCCCGGGTATCGAAGATCCGCGGCAGCGGCGTGCGAGGGAACACGGTGATGAAGGGGTTCGTCACCGACGCCGAGATATCCGGGTACTTCAGCTCGGCCCACGAATCGACCGCGAAGACCACGTCAGCCCACTCGCACGAAGTCGACCACCACCATTCCTGCACCGCAATCAGCTCGATCCTCGGCAGCGCATTCACGACCGTGTTGTAGTGCCACTTGACGTTGCCGAGGATCGAGTTCGCGTTGGCGAACCAGAGCGCTTTGGTGGGGGTCGGCATGTGCGTCGAGCCGGTGAGCAGCCGGTTGCCGACGCGCAGCGGGTGATCCTCGTGGTTGTAGTAATGGGCAGACTCGGGTTTCCAGTACATTCGGGGCCGCGCTGGCTTCGCGGGATCGAGCTCCAAGTCGAAGGGGTTCTCGTTGATGTACTGCGGGACGCCGTTGAAAAGCGCCACGCGGTAATTGCCCGCATACGAACCGACGTTACCGCCGATCTTGCCGACGTTGCCCGTCAGCGCCGCGAGCAGGAAGATGTCGCGATCTTTGTTATCGTTGTTGAAGAACTGGTTGGGTCCCATGCCCACCGCGAACAGGGTTGAGCCCGGATGGGCTGCGATCTCGCGCGCCAAACGCTCCACGGCTTCCGCGGGCGCCCACGTCATCTCCTCCACCGTGCGGGGATCGAAGTGCGCGGCGTACTCGCGGACGAGGTCGAACACGGGGCGGCAGCGCACTTTCTTGCCGTCCTGCAGGGCAACCTCGACCGCGCCCTCCAGCAGCGCGTCTCCGACCCCCGAGTGCGCGCCCACCTCGTCGCGCGTGAGCCGGCGCGGCGCACCGGCCGCGCGGTCCCACCAAACGAAGTCGCCCCACTCTGCCCGCAGCTTCTCCGGGATCAAAATCTCCCGCTGCATGGCCGGGGCGGGCGGCTTTTCCTCGGCAGTCAGGACGCGGGTCTGATTGCGAAGCGGTTCCGGCGGAGTTCCGAAGACCTCAGCTGCGCGAAGGTACTTTAGCGTGTCCATCCGGACCAAGATCGGAAGGTCCGTCCAGCGCCGGACGTAATCCCCATCGTAAAGCTTTTCCCGCAGGATCACGTGCGCCAAGCCAAGCGCGAGGGCTGAGGTGGTTCCCGGGCGCACGACGATCGCCTCGTCGGCCTTCGAGGACGTAGCCGAGTACTCGCACGCCACGACGATCACCTTGGTTCCCTTCACCCGAGCCTCCGTGAGCCAGTGCACGTCGGGCATTTTCGTGGTGACCCAGTTCATGCCCCAGACTACGACCACCTTGGCGTGCTCCACCGCGCTGAGATCGAACTCCACTGTCTGCTGCCCGGTCACCATGGGATGACCCGGCGGCAGATCCGTGTGCCAGGAATAGTTGTCGAAGCCGCGGCCTCCCAGCGCCTCGTCGGGGCCGACCCCGCGGACCTTGGCGTCGAGCAGGGCCATGGAATTCGCCATGCGATAGAGGCCGAAGACCCGCGTCAATCCGAGGAGCGGCATGCCGCCGCGAAACTTCAGCACCTGTGTCCCCGCCCCTTTGGTCGCGGCGATCGTCTCCTCGTCATAACCCTGCGCGCGCAGCCGGCGCGCCCCTTCCTCCCCCGAGTACGTGCGAGCGATGTTTTCCAGGGCTGCGGCCACGATATCCGCAGCCTCCTCGTGCGTCACGCGCACCCACTCGTCGCGAGCGCGGTTGAAGTACTCCGCAGGTGGGCGTCCGTCCTGCCCCCGGGGGAATCCGGCGTCCACCCACTTTTTGTATCCCGCGCGCACCACGCAGTGCCGCAGGCGGCGGTCGCCGTAAAAGCGGCGCGTGAGCGCCAAGCCCTTCTGGCACACCCGCGGATCCCAGCGGTGCGAGGCCCGATTGCCCTCGAGGTCCGTGGCTTCTCCGTACCGCATCGTCGGCCCGATGCGGGTCACAACACCCGAGCGCACGTAGGCATTCAGGATGCAGTTGTGCGTGTCGTTCGGCGCACACAGGAACGTGAACGTCGAATCGAACTGCCAGAGATCGCGGTACGCGTTCTCCCAGGCGCGGTCAGGGTAGTGTGCGAGCGGGTTGTCGGCAGCGTCAAGACCCCAGGCGCGCGCGGCCGAGGCCACGAATGCTCCGAGGCCCGCTGCGGATGTGACCTGCAGGAACTCTCGCCGGGTGAGGCCGTTTGCTTTCATCGTTTCCCCTCCCAAGTGCGGATGAACGCGACGATCGACTCGATCTCTTGGTCGGAAAGAACGCGGTGCGCCGGTGAGGGCGAGCCAAAGCCCGGCATGGAAGTGCCCCGCCGGCCGCGGCGAATGGTTTCCACCAGGTACGCATCCGTGGCGTTGGCGAGCAGCACCGGATTTGCCAGAGCCGGTCCCTCGGCGCCTTCTCCGCGCGGACCATGGCAAAGAGCGCACGTGCTCGCGTACAGTTCCGCGCCCGCTTTCACGTCGCCTCGAACCCATCGCCACGGCTGCCGGTCGACGGGGCCAGGGGCTCCGCCCGCGAAGGAGCGCGCGTAGGCCACCACGGCACGGATCTCTGCGGGCCGCAAGCCTCCCTCCTTTTCTCCCCAAGCAGGCATGCGCCGCCCGGGACGCCCGTGCTCCACCGTGGCCGCGACGAACCGGTCAGACGCAATTCCGAGAAAGTCGGGGTTGCCGATCGCTGGAAACGCTGGCAAGCCCGGATAGCGCATCCCCTCGCCGCGCGGCCCGTGGCAGGCCGCGCAAAACGTCCCATAGAGCGTGGCACCGTCCGTCGCGAACTCGCGCTCGCCGAAGCGCTGCGCGCGGATGCGATCCTTGGGCCAGTACGCCTCGGGAAAGTCGCTCCGCCGCAGCGACAGCAAGTAGAACACGAGCGCATCGATTTGCTCCTCGGAGAGGCCGAGTTGCGGCATCTGCGACCCCGGGACAACGGCGGCCGGCGCCCGGAAGTGCTCCGCAAGCCAGTTCGGCAGCGTCCGTTCCCCGGGCACATTCGAGAAGTCCAACCGCGCTGGGTCTTTCTCTCCCTCTAGAGTCAGATCCGGCCCGTCGTCACCGCCGACGCCGCCGATCTTGTGGCAGCCGCGGCAGCCGAGCGAGTGAAAGAGCGCCTTCGATTCGACGAGCCCGGGCGCGCCCACACGCGAGGAGAGAAACTCCTCGATCGTCCTGCGGTCCTCCGCGGGAATCGGGCCGAACGACACGCGCCACGGCCCTGCATCCGGCGCTTGGCTTTTCGCCAGGTGCTTTTCGTACCACTGCGGATCGAAACCTGCGGCACCTGCGCCCGAGAGATCCGGACCGCTCGCCGCGGCGACACTACCCGGCCGGAACGTGCCCCCGCGCCCATCGAGCGCGTGGCAGGCCAGGCAATCATAGCGCTCGAACAGCGCCCGGCCGCGCGCGAGCATGTCCAGATTCGGCACGGCCAAATGCGTGTGGCAGCTCCCGCAGCCGGCGTACACGTACCTGCGGGGCAGCATGGGCCGCGGCCAGTGCGGCACGAGACCGTGCGCGTCGGCCTTGCGCGTGGCTCGCCCTTGCCCCCCGTGACAAACCGCGCATCCGTACTCTGCCGGCTCGTGCGCCACGCGCGGATGCTTGCCGAACACCGGGTCACCCTCGATGGGCTCCTCGCCCGGAGACATCCCGACGTGGCAGCTCGTGCACCGATCGGTGGCCCGCAGGGAAGGCACGAAGATCTGCCGCAACTGCACGGAAAAATCGCGCGCTTTCTCCGCGGGCAGGCGCTGGCGGTAGCGGCGCTGCAAGACGCGCCACTCGCGGGCGAAGTTCTCCTCCACCGCCGCGGCCACCAGCAAGGCGAGGGTCGCCAGGCTCGCGCCGAGCAAGAGCAGCTTGTTCCACCGGACATCCATCTTCAGTGCACCGGCCAGTGCGCGGGCGACCAGTAAAACTCCCAATTGGGCCCGCGGAAGTGAACGCCTATGACGGTCAGCACCACGTACCCGCACAGAAAACAGGTGAACAGCCCCAGCGCCCCCGCCCGCGTGGAGTCGTACCGGCGAACGAGAGCGACCGAGTAAAGCGCGTAGATGGCGGTCAGAACGGTGCCGGGATTCACGAACGTGATCAGCAGTTGGGGCGTCTCGGGCCACCATTCGCGGATCCAGCCGAAATGGATCGCGAATGCTTCCACGCCCAGCACCGCGGCAAGGCCCACCACAGCCGAGAGGAGGACCAACTTCGGCCCCCCCGGCCCGCCGAACCACTCGCCCGTACCCTCGGTTTCGCGATCCAGGTACGGGATCAACAACAATCCAAGGACCACCACGGTCGGAATTCCGATGCCCCCCATGAACGCGGAAAACGAGACGAGCTCTTGCAGTCCCAAAAAGTACCAGGGCGCTTTCGCGGGATTTTCGGGCAGCGCCGGGTTCGCGAGCTCTTTTAGGGGCGCGTCCCAAACCATCGAGAGGGCGAGACAGATCAAGGTGGCGAGCAGGAACACGCCCGCTTCGGCGTAAAAGAGATGGGGAAGCGCGGGCAAGGTGTGCTCCGGGCCCCTACCCACGGCCGGCGTGCGGCCGCGCACGATTGCCGCGAGCTGATAGGTCTTCGCGGGCGTCTCGGTGAAAACCGGGTACGTCCGCGGCGCGAGCCGGCCCAGCCGCGCGTCCGCATCGGCGGGCCGCGCCAGTCCGCCGTCCTTCCGCACCCGCCAGAAGTGCACCCCGAGCAGGGCGACGAGCACGAGGGGCAGGATCATTACGTGCAAGAGGTAAAAGCGGATCAGAGCTTCCTCCCCGATCTCCTCCGATCCCAGCAGCAGCAGTTTCTGCAACCCGCCCAGATCGAAGACGTCCGTAATGCCGAGTGCATCGGTGACCTCGCGTGGCGATTGCGCGATGTTCGCTCCGATCGTGATCGCCCAGTACGCGAGCTGATCCCACGGCAGCAAGTAACCCGTGAACGAGAGCCCCAAGGTCGTGACCAGCAAGAACATACCGACCACCCAATTGAACTCGCGCGGCGGGCGGTACGCGGCGGTGTAAAACACCCGCGCCATGTGGAGGAAAACGGCCACCACCATCAACTGGGCCGACCAGCGGTGAATGTTGCGGATGAACTGACCGGTAGGGACGACGAAGTGAATGTCCTTGATCGAATCGTAGGCCACCCCAGGGTACGGCTTGTAGTAGAACATGAGCAAGATTCCGGTCACCAGCGTGAGGAAAAACCCGCCGGCGGCGGCGACGCCCAAGCCCCAGGTGGTGGCCCAGCGCAAGGTCCAGCGGTGGACGCGCACGGAGTGCAAATGGAAAAAGAGGTTTCCGAAGACGAACGACGAACGGGCCCGATCCGTGGTGGGCCAGCCCGTACGAATGACGCTTTCGGCGATGCGCCGCGGCGCGGCGCGCAGGTTCTCTGCAAACCGACGCATGCCGCTGCCCGGCGGCTGTCCGGCACCTGCGCGCATCATACGGCCACCTTCGTCCCCCGGGGCACCGTCTTGCCCTCGTCGACGAGGTAGGTCCCCTCACCCGCCCGGCTCACGGCAACCCAGGGCAGGGCCCGGGGCGCCGGGCCCTTGACGACGCTTCCGTCGAGTGCGAAGCGCGATCCGTGGCAGGGACAGTGGAATCCGTCGGGCTGGGCGTTGACGATGCAGCCCAAGTGCGTGCACACGCGCGAGACGGCGTACACGCCGCCCGCGTCGCGAAAAAGCGCCACCGCGCGGCCGGGCGGCGCGTAGGGCTCGCCGGGGGGCAGCGACTCTGGCAGCACCACGCGGAACTTCCGCGAGGGAACGGGCACGACCGCCGCGCGCGGCAGTCGTGCGATGCCGAGCAGGGCAAACGCGAGAGTGGCTGCCGCCGACCAGATCGCTGCCAACCCGAGAAAGTCGCGCCGCGGCAGCGGCCCTGGCTCCAGACGGGAACGGGCATTTGTCGCACTCGATCTCGTCGTCATCGCTCGCTCCACATGGTTGTGAATTCCACTCGCTCCATGGTGATGGCGTCCACAGGGCAACGCATCTGGCAGAGCGCACAGCGAATACAGCGATCCTCGTCCTTCACGATCGCCGAGTTCGCCGCGCGGTCAGCACTCGGCCCGAGGAGGCCCTCGATTGCCCGGTCCAACTCCTGCGTTGGCTCGATGTCCTCAAGCAGCACGATCTTGAGGCAAGCAGTCGGACACACGTCCACGCACCCCCCGCAAAGCACGCAGCGCGTGCCGTCGAACACCGGCGTCACGCCGCAATCGAGGCACCGCGATGCCTCGCGCCGCGCCTGCGCCTCGTCATAGCCGATTTCCACCAGAGCGCGCGGGTCGCGCAAGCGCTCTTCGGGGGGCCGCGTCGGAATCTCGACTCGCCGCAGGGCTTCATAGCCGAACGCGCGCCGGTATCGCTCCAGGGGAAAGAACACCTCCACCGCCTGCGGGCGGATCTCGCGGCCGGTCACATAGCGGTACACCGAGCGCGCGGCCTGTTTGCCCGAGGCCACCGCGTCGATCAACAACCGTGTGCCGTGCGCGAGATCGCCCGCGACGAACACGCCCGGCGCTGTGGTGGCCAGCGTTTGCGGATCCACCCTGGGCCATCCGGGACGAAACTGGTCCACGTCGGCGCCGCCGTCCTGCAAGAACCCGAGGTCCGTCGCCTGACCGGCGGCGATCAGCACCGTGTCGCAGGAAATCTCGCGGCGCTCGCGATCGTCGAAGACGGGAGCGAACTGGCCGTTTTCGTCGTACACTCGCAGGCAGCGGCGAAACAGGACACCGCGCACCGCGCCCCCGCCATCGCGCAAGATTTCGAGCGGGCCCCAGCCGTTCACCCGCTCGATACCTTCTTGCTCGCCCTCCAGAATTTCCACCGTGTCGGCCGGCATTTCTTCGAGCGTCTCCAGCGACACCAGCTTGACCCAGCGCGTGCTGGGCAGCCGCGCCGCCGTGCGCGCGGTGTCGTAGGCTGCCTGGCGAACGACCGTCCGCGCAACGTCGTAGGCGACGTTGCCCCCGCCGATCACCACCACTTCCTGCCCCAGATCGACCGGTTCACCCAGTGCCACAGAGCGGAGCAAGTCGACGCCGCCATACACGCGGGGCCCGCGCTCGCCCGGAATTCCCAGAGCACGGGGGCGCTTCGCTCCTACCGCCAGGATCACCGCAGCGTGATCCCGGCGCAGTTGCGCAAAGCTCACGTCTTTGCCGACCGTCGTACTGGTCCGGATCTCCACCCCCAGCGCTTCGATGACCGCGACCTCCCGCCGGATCAGCTCGCGCGGCAGCCGGTACTGGGGCACGCCGACGGCCAGCATCCCGGCCGCCAGCGGCTCCGCCTCGTATACCACCGGCCGGAAGCCCATCAGCGCCAGATCGTGTGCCGCCGAAAGGCCCGCGGGTCCGGCCCCGACGATTGCCACGCTTTCGCCTTGCGCCCGCTCGAACCCGCCGCCCTGGAACGCTCGCCGCAAGGCGGCCATCTCCTCTGCGTCGGCAGCCACGCGAGGCACGTAAGAACGCGCTGCCGCAAGGACCTCATCGGGGGGCCGTGCCTCGACGCCGAAGCGCTCGCAGACGAAGCGCTTGAGGGCGCGAATGGCAATCGGCCGATCGTCGCCCAAATATTCTCCCGCTTCGTCCACGCGCGGGATGCGGCCCCTGCGGCACGCGGTTTCACAAGGTGCGCCGCAAATCCGCCCACAGATGGATGCGAACGGATTCGGGCCGCGGGCGATCAGGTAGGCTTCTTCGAAGTTGCCCGCCGCAATGGCGCGCACGTACCCGCGCGCGTCAGTGTGCACGGGACACGCGACCTGACAAGGGATCAGACCGCGGTGGTAGCCCTCCTGCGGGACGGCCACCCGCAAGCGCGTCGTTCCCTCGCCCGGCCCCGCACGCTGCATCGGTCCCTCGCGCTACCCTCCGCGATACGCTTCCCCCCGCACCCCACGGCGCACTCGCCCGTTCGAAACAGCCCCCGGCGCCCAGCGCCTTCTACCCGAACCTGGGCCCGGTGCAAGAGTTGCGTCGCTGCGGAAAGCAGTTCCTCGCGCTCGCATGCCGGCAGCCACGATTCCCAACTATCCGCTTCCCGACCATCAGACAACTTTATTTCTATGAGCCGGATCATATTAGTATCCGTGCTAATGACCCACTGGGGCGGGCTGCAGCGCGCGGTCGCCGGTCGCCGCCCCGGACTCCCGGCGTGCGACGGGCCTGGCGCGCGCCTTTGCGGTTCTACCAGCGACGGGCCGGCGCGTTGGCGCCCGGCGCGGGCGCAGAAAAGATCGCCTTCGGACCCGCAGGAGAGGTGGCGGGCGGGGTTCGCGCCGGGGCCTTGCCCGCCCTTCGGGCCCCAGAAGGAGACCGGGCGGGCAAGGTCTCAGGACAATTTCGCGCCGATCATCGCGTCCATCTCATCCTGAAACTTCGCAAAGTCGGCGTCTGCGAGCAGGGTGTAAAGCGTGTCTAGGGGGAGCTGGCGCGTGAGCTCCGAGCCCAGATCCGGCAACTTGCTCCTGCGCATCTCTGCCCACTCTGCCGGCGAAGGGCAATAAAAGAAATCTCCGAAGCCCGCTTCGTCGAACCGCCGATACAGGGCTTCGCCGTCCCGCATTTCGCGATATTCGCGGCTGCCAGCGAGCGCGCGCAGGAACTCGACGAACGCAGGCTCCACGCGATACAGGCGCGCAATTCGCTCCCGCCCGAGCACTGCCTCCACGTCGGGCGCGATCCCGAGATTGCTCTCGTACGAAACTTCCAACTGGCTCCGAATGTCGGCGGGCTCGACTTCCTGCTGGCCGAGAAAGCCGCGAATCGCATCGCAGGGCGCAGTAAAAACGTCGCAACCCGCTGCGCGGACAAACGTCTGCCACTCGCGAACGCTCGCCACGATGAGCAGCGTTTTCACGCCGTATTCCCGCCGCAAGCGCAGCAACTCGCGCTGTGCCACCAGGTCCACGTGCTCCCCGAGAGAGTGGGCGCGGAGGCCCTGGTTCAGGCGCCCCATGAAAACGTTCGTCAGCGTGACGTTTGCCAGCAGCGCGGCGGCGACCACCTGGCGCGCCGAAAAAGTGGACGTGAAATTTACGGGAATTCCCTCGCGCTCGAGTTCTCGGGCGACTAGAAAACAATGCGGAGCGTGCGGCGTGAAGGGCACCTTGACCACAGCGCTCGGAACCATCTGGCGGAGATAGCGGCCGACGCGGCACGCAGCTTCCGGGTCGCCGTCGAGCCCCATGTGGAGCTGCAGGCTCACTGCCCACGAGCGTCCGGCGCTGAATGCGGAGCATACGTCGCTGCCCACGCGGCCGCAGATGATGGCGTACAGCCACGGCTTGAGTTCCGCGCCGGTCAGTGCAGGACCGTGGGCTCGCAGTTCTCGCGCCCACTGACCTGGATCGCCCACTTCGAGATAGCGGGCGATCACTTTGCGAACGAGCGGCTGGTTCGCCGTGTTGCCGTCTACCTCGGCCAGGAGGGCTCCCGATGCGGTGCCGATCGCGCTTTCTAGCTCAGCTACGTCCGCCGTGTCCGCGTAAATGTGGCGGGTTCCCGCCCTGCGCACCGCGGCGAGCAGCGGCGAGGATTCGAGCGGCCTCGGGCGCGCGGCTTGCGCTGACCGGCCCAGGGCCACCACGGTCGCATCGAAACGCTCTCGGTCCCCTGCCGACATCTGACGCACGCTGTCCATGATCCCCTCCCCGCGGTTTTCGACCCGGCTTTTGGCGAGCCCGCTCTCAGGACCCTCGCATCCACGCCCGCACAGAGATGGCTCCCAAGACCTCTCCGCCGCGCGGACATTGTCCCGGCCGCTGGGCATGCCGGGATGGTCAGAGGCGAAGAACTCCCCTCTCCGGGTGCTCTATTTCCTCCTCGATGGATGAATTTTCCGGAAGTTCTCCAGACACTGATCTGAGCGTCGTTCTGGGCTGGCCGATCCCCGCCCCGAGTCGCCCTCCGCCTCCCCGCCGACCAGGAGCCTTTTACACCAGCGAGACCGAAAAGGCGAGTCTTCCAGCCACTGTTGCGCTGCTGAGTCCCAAAAACATCCCACCACGTCTTGATGCCCAGAGCCGCCGGCCCGGCCTGGTCTCTTTGCTCTGCCGCGGCCGGTCTGCTTCTGCGGAGATCGCTGCAACTCCGGCGGAAAGATACCGCCTTCGCGTCGAAAGGAAATCGCCGGGGCGCGGGGAAAAGGAGACAAAAGCGCGCGCGCTGCTGGCCGCGGCAAACAACTGCCCGCACCGCTCCTTTGAGGCCAAGCCGCAGCAGGCACCAGCTCCGGCACGGGGTTTCCACCGTGGCGTGCTGCACCGCGCGTTCTGCCGGCGGCATCCAGAGCCGAGTCGCGAGCAGTTCATCTCGCCTTGACGTCGCCGCCCTACTGGACCCTTTAGGGGTACCGCCGGTCCGACAGCCAACTAGGACATATCGATGACTACGAGGCTTTCCTGGCGGAGCTCGATCGAGTGCCGACGCATTGCTTCAATGCACCGGTACCCAGCGGGCGTCTCGTCTGCGCCGTGGGCGACGTCTGCCTGTCACGGCGCAAGAACGATGGCCGACACACCGTCGTGCCGCTGCACGCTTCAATCCAGGAGCATTGCCGCCGGATCGGCTTCGACAACCTCGCCCCTATTACTGGTGCAAGATCGCGAATCCTGGGGCGGCAGTGTCGTCCGTGTGGAGGTCCTGTCAAAAGGTGTGTAAATGAGATCAGGCGACAAGCCTCCCTTTGCCTTCGCCGGTCTCGGTGTTTCTGGCCAGCACTCCATCCACGCAATGATTGCCCCGTGCATACGGCCGTCTTAGGGCTGCAAACCCGGCGCCGGTTCTGGCTCAAGCGGCGGGCAGTAGAAGTGACCTGCGCCTAGCTTTGCGCCCCACATCGACGGAGCAACAGGGATGGGCAGCGCGCGATGCGCAAAGCGGCGATGTCAAAAACTGCAGGAACGAGATCAGGCGGAAAACCTCCCTCACTTCGCGCAGCGCGACAAGGAGAGTTTCGGGGCCAGCCGCAAATCGGGAAAAGAACCGCGCTTCAGAGGCTCAAAGTACACATCGAACTCTGCGACGATCCGTGCGAGGTCGAGCCCCATCAGCTCAGGGCGCACAGCAGCCGCCCGCCGCAGGTTCTCCAGACCTCCCGCTGCGAGGGAGACGGCGCCCAGAAGCGCACGCGTGTGAACTTTCAGCAGCGCTGCAGCAACCTGGAGCAAGCCTTGTAACGCCAGCCCTTCCGGTGCCGTGGGCTCCGCAGCCGCCCACAACCGCTCCCATGCCTCGTGGGCCTCCCAGAAAAAGTGCGCGTTGAACAGGTCGATCCCATACAGCCAATCTTCCAGGGCCGCCCAGTCGCGTGCCCTCCAGGCAGCGCGCTCCGCTGGGCGCGGCTGCTCATAGGAGTGGCCGCGCGGGTCCCGCGTGGGGTGCGGCGTCATGCCCGGTACATGGCGATAGGGTGGCAGGGCGCGCGCCGTATAGCGCGGAAGCGGACGCGCGGGAGCAGGCAGATCGGAGCTCGCTGGGGGCTTTTTGCTCACGCAGACCTCCCGGCTCGGCGCCTGTCAGGGCACCACATCGAGTGCGCCGGTCGCGGGATCGTACACGAGCGGCTCGAGCGTGGGCCGAGTGAAGGCCAGCCGATCGTCGATGTACAAGGAGAAGCCTTCCGGGCGACCGGGATAGCGCTGGGTGCCGTCCGGACGGTCCCAGACGATCGTGAGGTCGTGCCCCCGATACCGAAGGCGGTCGAGCACGAAATACGGCCACTGTCGCGCCGCCGGGCGCAGTTCGATGCGCTCGTCCCTGCGCGGCCGCAGTCCCACGATACCTCGCACCACGAGCGCGCAGTACATCGAATGGAAGTCATGGGAGATGTCGGACGGTTTGGGCATCTCTGACCGAGACCCGGGCTCCCACTCCGAATAGTACTCGTGCGCATTCGGCCGCCAGGTCGGATCGCCGGGATGAACGCCGGGGTACATGAGCTGCGTGTAGCGCACAAGCTGCTCCATCAAGTGCTCCGGCGAGATGATCTCCTGATGGTAATCGTGCAGGGCGCGGATCAGCGTCCACGATCCCATGCTCAAGGGATGGGGCGCAATGTTGCGCGTGAGCCCGTCCATCTCCCACGTCCACTTCCGGTAGTGTTGCATGCTCGTGATCAGAGGGGGAAAGCGGCCCCAGAATTCCTCCGGGTCGATGAACTTTGCCAGCGCCTGCAGGTATTCCGAGCGATCCGGCACGAGTGCCATTGCAACGGGGAAAAACCCGTGCAACTCGCGGATCGGGATGCGCTCGTGGGTCTGTGCGTGCCGCGGATAAAAGA
>JBBIUR010000033.1:0-1765 GCA_037440145.1 Myxococcales bacterium
GGGGCTCATTGTCCCTGACGCGTACGTACGCGTGGTGCTCAGCGGCAACCGCCGAAACGATTGCCAATCCCAATCCGGTGCCGTCCTTCTTCGTCGACACATAGGGCTCGAAAAGGCGGTGGCGGATCGCCGGGGGGATTCCGCACCCCGTGTCGGCGACTTCCAGGGACACTAGCTCCCGCCGCTCGTGGTGCACCGTTTTCACCTCCACGCGCGCGCCGCCGTCGCCGCCAGCCGCGTGGCATGCCGCTACGGCGTTGTCCAGTAAGTTGATCACTGCCCGCTTCACGGCTTCCCGGTCGATTTCGAGCAGCGGCAACTTCTCCTCCGGGCAGAACACAAACGTGATATCGCGGTGTCCCTCGCGGAAGAGCACAAGCGCCTCCTCGATGACCTCGTTCAGATCGCGCAACTCCATGTGGGCGGGCGGCAGGCGCGCGAAGTTCGAGAACTCGTCGACCAGGTGTTTCAGTTCGTCGACCTGGCGCACGATGGTCCGCGTGCACTCTTCGACGAGCTCCCGGTCTTCCAGGCACGCGCTGCTCGCGAGCCGCCTTCGCAGGCGCTCGGCCGAGAGCTGAATCGGCGTCAGGGGATTCTTGATCTCGTGCGCGATTCGGCGGGCCACCTCCCGCCACGCTTCCATCCGCTCCACTCGCAGCACATGGCTCACATCTTCGAAGAAGACGAGCGTGCCGAGGCTGCGGCCCCCGTCGTCGCGAAGGACTGCCGCGGTCACCAGTGCCGCAATCCCCTCCGCCCCCTGGTGGAGCTTTACCTGGCGCTCCACCGAGTCCCGCTCCCCTTCGATCACCTCCGAAATGGCCTCGCGGAGTTCGCGCAGTCCGGGGCCCTCAAACACGCCTCGCCAGCTCCGCCCCCGAACGGTCTCTTCCCGCAAGCCCAGCATCCTCTCCGCCGCTCGGTTTACCGTGGAGATGGCCCCAGAGCCCGCGATGGACACCACCCCTGCTGCCACGTTCGCCAGCACCGTCTCGATATAGCGGCCGCGCTCGGCCAGGCGCTCGTGCATCTCCTGGAGCTCGCCGACCATCTGGTTGAAAGACTGGACGACCGTGGCCAACTCCTGATCTCCGCCGACCTCGATCCGGTGCTCCCACCTCCCCTGCGCGACCTCCCGCGTCCCCTCCGCCAGCCGCTGCAGCGGAACCGTGATTCCCTTCGCGACGCGAAAGCCAAACCAGGTCGCCGAAAAGAGCACCACGAGGCTGATCAAGGCGAGCGTGAGGACGTAGCTGTTCATCATCGGCCGGCGCAGGAAGCTGAGCTGCCGAAACTCCTCCTGCGAGCGGCCGATCCCGCGCACGCGGCTTGCCAAACTGCGCGGAATCGAAACCTCCGCCGCGAGAGCACCGGCGATCCGCCCGTCGGGCGCGTGCAGGGGAACCGCAATGCGGATCAGGTCTCCGCGGCCCACACGCTGCGTCGCCGCTCCCCTCTGCCCGCGCTGCACGCGCTCGAGGACGTCCGCCGGCAGCGGCAGCAGCGGCACGGGAATTCCCGGCTCTTCCGCCGACGCCCGCACTTCCCCGTTCGCACCGAACACGGAAAGACGGGCGAGCCCGTATTCGGCACGCCGCGCCTCCAGCAGCGAACGGAGCACATCGGGCTTCTGCCCCGTATTTCCGCCTTCGATTTCGGCAGCCAAGAGCGTAGCCGAGTGCAGCGCGTCGTCGGCTATTAATTTTTAGGTGTTCTCCGAGATCTACACCGGCGGCGAGGCGCAAAAGGCGGGCGTCGCGCC
>JBBIUR010000033.1:1775-24300 GCA_037440145.1 Myxococcales bacterium
TCCTGGAGCGAGCGCTCCACGCGCACGTTGAACCAGTTGTTGAAGGCCTGGTTCAAAAACGCGTGCGCCACCATGAAAAGCAGAAGCGTGGGAAACAGCGTCAACCCGGCAAACGCGAGGACAAGGCGCGTGCGCAGGCGCGCGCCCAGGATCCCCTGCCGCCGTTCCAAGGCGAGTTTGGCGAAGTTCCGGATGACCAAAAAGATCACCAGGATCAGGAGGATCAGGTTCAGGTTGACGAGCAGGAAGAACGAGATGTTTCCCGGCAGGGAAAACTTGTCCCGGAAGGCTGGGAGGCGGATCTCCAGCACGGCAAAAGCGGCGAGGACCACAGCGGCCACGCCGATGACCACAGCGTCCCGCCAGCGCCGCCGCCGCTCTGCCTCGTCGACTCCGGCCGTCACTGCACGGCCCTCTGAGCGCCCCTGCGGCATTTCTGGCAGCGCATTGTACGGGCGGCCTGTCCCGGCGCGCAAGCCATCCCGGGCACGGTAGCGCTCAGGAGCCGAGAAACCCGGGCGAGGATCGCAGCCACTGCAGCGTGCGGCCAACCGCGTCGCCGAGGGGAACCTCGAGAGCGGCCTTCTCCTTTCGCGGTTTCCATTCCACGGCGCCGCGGGCCAAAGCCTTCGGACCGACGGTAATTCGCAGCGGCAGGCCCAGCAGGTCCGCGTCCTTAAACTTCACTCCTGGCCGCTCCTGGCGATCGTCCAGAAGAACCTCCACCCCCGCCTGCTGGAATTCGGCGTACAGCCGCTCCGCTGCTGCCCGTAGCCGCTCGTCCTCCCACCGGACGACCAGCAAGTGTACGTGCGCTGGGGCCAGGGAGACCGGCCAGGCAATGCCATCGGCGTCGTGGTGCTGCTCGATGGCCGCCGCGGCCGTGCGGGTAATGCCGATGCCGTAGCACCCCATCACCATCGGCCGTTCCTGCCCAGCTGCGTCGAGAAACGTCGCACGCATCGGCACGCTGTACTTGGTGCCGAGGTAGAAAATGTTTCCCACTTCGATGCCGCGGGAGCTCTCGAGCACGCCTTTGCCACAGCGCGGGCATGGATCCCCGCTGGAGGCGCGGCGCAAGTCAGCAAAGCGGAGCTCCGGGAGGTCGCGCCTCTGGTCGATGCCCACCCAGTGGTAGTCGGCCTCGTTGGCACCCGCGACTGCCCCGGTCAGACCCCGCACGCTTTCGTCTGCGAGCATCGGAATCGACAGGCCGATCGGTCCGGCAAAGCCCACCGGCGCGCCCGTAGCGGCTTCGACCGTCGCCGCATCCGCCAGGGCAACCCAGCTCGCGCCCAGTGCGTTCTTCAGTTTGACCTCGCTCAGCTCGTGATCTCCGCGCACCACTGCGGCGACCGCATCCCCCTTATCGGTTACATAGACGAGGGTTTTGAGAAACCGCTCGGGCGGCTTGCCGAGGAAGCGGGCAACTTCCTCCACGCTGCGCAACCCCGGCGTGCGCACCTTTTCCGGAGCGGCCCGGTTGCATGCGCCGCCGGGCGGCGTGCGGGGCACCGCTGCAGCCATTTCCGCGTTTGCCGCATAGTCGCAGCGCGTGCAGCTCACGATCGAGTCTTCCCCCGAGTCCGCCAGCACTTGAAACTCGTGTGCTCGCGTCCCCCCGATCGCCCCCGTGTCCGACTCCACCTGCCGGCAGATCAAACCGCAGCGCTCGAAAATCCGCCGGTACGTGCGCGCCATGTTCTGGTACTCCCGCTCGCAGTCCGCATCGTCCGCGTGGAACGAGTATGCATCCTTCATCAGAAATTCGCGCGCGCACATCAGCCCGAAGCGCGGGCGCAGCTCGTCCCGAAACTTCACCTGGATTTGGTAGAGGTTGAGCGGCAGCTGCCGATACGACCGCACCTCGCGCCGCACGAGGTCCGTGACCAGCTCCTCGTGGGTGGGGCCGAAACAGAAGTCGCGCTCGTACCGGTCTTTCAGCCGCAGCAACTCCTTGCCGTACCGGTCCCAGCGGCCACTCTCCTGCCAAAGTTCGGCCGGGCAGACGACGGGCAAGAGAATCTCCTGCGCGCCGGCGCGATCCATCTCCTCGCGCACGATGCGCTCGACCTTTTGGACGACGCGCAAGCCCAGCGGCAGGAGGTCGTAGATCCCGCGCGCCACCTGCCGCATCATCCCCGCCCGCACCATCAACTTGTGGCTGGCGACCTCCGCATCGGAGGGATCCTGCTTCAGCGTGGGGATCAACAGTTGCCGGTAGCGCACTGCCGTGCTCTCGCTGGTGCCAGGGCTGCGGCCGGAACGTAGAGGTTCGAGCGGCGGGGGTCAAGGAACGGCCGGGGCGCGCCGGGACCTGCCCTCGCCGCTGCGGGCTCCTGGGTGCAGAAGGCGCGGCCGCGAGTAGTTCCCCGCCCGGTGCTCGACGACCACGATCCCGCCGTTTCCCGCAGGCTGCGCTGCCTCCCAAGATCCCGCCACGTGCGCCCACAGGGCGAACATCACGCCCCCGTGACTGACCAAGGCGATGTCCTCCCAGGGGTGTGCCGCGGCCAGCCGGTCGAACGCAGGCGCCACTCGAGCCCGAACATCCACCAGCGACTCGCCGCTGGGTGGGCGCCACTCCCAGCGGCGCGCGAACTCGAAGGCGGGATCCTCCAACACAGCCTCGTAGGGCCGGCCCGCTAGCCGCCCCAGGTCTTGCTCGCGGAACGCCTCGTCGATGACCAGCGGCACCCGCAGCACTCCCGCGACGATTTTCGCCGTTTGCCGAGCGCGCAGGTAGGGGCTCGAGACGACGCGCTGCACCGCGAATTGCTCGCCGATGATTTCGGCAGCGCGCCGAGCTTGCTCCCGGCCGCGCGCGGTCAAGGGCACGTTCGGGGTGATCGTGAAAATGCGGTCGCGATTGCCCTCGCTTTCGCCATGGCGGACCAGGAGAATATGCCCTTTTGGTTTCGCGGCCATCGAAAAATCCATGCCTCGACTCGGGGCCAGTAGCAAAAACCCGCGCGCCCCAGAGCGAATCGCGGCTCCTTTCCTTTGCCTGCCCTTGTGCTATACGGCAAGCCCGTGGTTCCGGTTGCGCGGCTGGGGGTTTTCCAATGCGTCGCTCTGTTGTCGCCATAATCCCGGCGCGCTACGGCTCTCGCCGTCTTCCCGGCAAGCCACTTGCGGCCATAGGGAGCAAGTCCATGATCCAGCGCGTGTACGAGTGCGCTGCAGCGGTGCGGGCGGTCGACCGCGTGCTCGTCGCCACCGACGACGAACGCATTCGCGACGCAGTGGTGTCGTTCGGCGGCGAAGCTGTGATGACGCGCCCGACGCACCCAAGCGGGACCGACCGCGTCGCAGAAGTCGCGGCAGGGCTGGACGCAGCGATCGTCGTCAACGTGCAAGGAGACTTGCCCTTCTTCGACCCCTCCCTCGTCGGCGTCCCCCTTTCCGCCCTCACCCGCGAAGATATCCCCATGGCGACGGCCAGGGTGCGGATCGCCACTGCCGAGGAGTGGCAAGACCCAAATGTCGTCAAGGTCGTCACCGATCAGGAGGAGATCGCACTGTACTTTTCCCGCAGCCCAATTCCCTACCGCGCTGCCGGCGGGGAAAACGCAGGCTACGGATTCCGGCACATCGGCCTCTATGTCTATCGCCGCGAGTTTCTGCTAACGTTCGCGCGGCTGAAACCCACGCCGCTGGAACAGGCCGAGCGGCTGGAGCAGCTGCGGGCGCTGGAGCGCGGGTATCGAATCAAGGCCTGCGAAGTACAGGGCGACTTCGTCGAAGTGAATACGCCGGAGGACTTGGAGCGAGCCAGGGCCGTGGCTGCCGGCCGGTGAAATGGCGGGTCGGGGCAAGCATACGAAATTCATCTTCGTGACCGGCGGGGTCGTTTCGTCCCTGGGCAAGGGCCTCGCCTCGGCCTCCATCGGCGCGCTGCTCGAAAGCCGGGGGCTGAAGGTAACCCTGTTCAAGATGGACCCGTACATCAACGTCGATCCGGGAACGATGAGCCCCTTTCAGCACGGCGAGGTCTTCGTCACCGACGACGGCGCCGAGACCGATCTCGACCTCGGGCACTACGAGCGGTTCGTCAGCACGCGGATGAGCCAGAAGAACAACTTCACGACTGGGCAGGGGTGCGACGCAGTGATCCAGAAGGAGCGGCGCGGCGACTACCTGGGCGGAACGGTTCAGGTCATCCCCCACATCACCGATGAGATCAAAAGGCGCATCTGGCTGGCCGCGGAAGGGGCCGATGTCGCCATCGGGGAGGTTGGCGGGACTGTAGGGGACATCGAGAGCCTGCCGTTCCTCGAGGCCATCCGTCAGATGCGGCTCGACGCGGGCCGCGAGAATACCCTGTACGTGCACTTGACGCTCGTCCCTTTCATCGCCGCCGCGGGCGAGCTGAAGACCAAGCCGACGCAGCACAGCGTCAAGGAGCTCACCGGGCTCGGCATTCAGCCCGATGTTCTTCTCTGCCGCACCGACCGCATGCTCGACACCAAGGTGAAGAACAAGATCGCCCACTTTTGCAACGTCGACCCTGCGGCCGTCATCACGGCCAAAGACGTCGAATACGTGTACGAGCTCCCGCTGATCTTTCACCAGGAAGGCCAGGACCAGCAAATCATCGAGAAGCTGAACATGTGGACGGCGGCCCCGAACCTGGCGAAATGGCAGCGCGTGCTGGACGTGCTTCGCCATCCCCGCGGCGAGGTTCGGGTGGCGATGGTCGGCAAGTACGTGGACCTGGTGGATTCTTACAAAAGCCTCAACGAAGCGCTCGTCCACGGGGGCATCGCTAACGAATGCCGGGTGATCATCGAGCACGTCGATTCCGAGCGGATCGAGCAGAGCGGCATCCCTGAGGCGGTGAGACAGGCCGACGCGATTCTCGTGCCCATGGGCTTCGGCCCGCGGGGCACCGAGGGAAAAATCCAAGCCGTTCGCTATGCGCGCGAGCACAAGGTGCCGTTCCTCGGCATTTGTTTCGGCATGCAAATGGCCGTCATCGAGTTTGCGCGGCACGTCTGCGGGTTGGAACGGGCGAATTCGGTGGAGATCGACGAGAAGACCCCGCAGCCGGTGATCGACCTGATGGCAGCGCAGAGGGGAATCGATCGCAAGGGAGGCACGATGCGCCTGGGAGCTTATCCGTGCGTGGTCGAAGAGGGGTCCCTCGCTCATCGCCTGTACGGGAAGCGGAAGATCAGCGAGCGGCACCGCCACCGGTACGAGTTCAACAACGCCTATCGCGACCTCTTGACGCAGCACGGCTTGGTGTTGAGCGGCCTCTCGCCCGACGGGAGCCTGGTGGAAATCGTCGAACTAAGGGAGCACCCGTGGTTTTTAGGCTGCCAATTCCACCCGGAGTTCAAATCGCGCCCGACCGACTGCCACCCGCTGTTCCGCGGCTTCATCCGCGCCGCGCTCCAGCATCGGGCCGCGGTGCGAGACATGCCGCTGCTGGCGGAAGCGCGGGCCGCCCGCTGATGCAGGCGGAGCCGACAGCCGTGGTGGGAGCTCGAAGGTCGACTTTCCGGATTCGGCCGCGCCATCGATGACAAGCGCTCCCCGGACAGTTCGCATTGGCCCAGTGGCGATCGGGGGGGCACACCCGCTGGCCTTCATCGGGGGGCCGTGTGTAATCGAAAGCCGAGAAAGCGCACTGCGCCACGCATCCGCGCTGCGGCAGTTGTCCGAGCGGTCCGGCATGGCGATCGTTTTCAAGTCCTCCTTTGACAAAGCGAACCGCACCTCGTTGCAGTCCTTTCGCGGTCCCGGGCTCGAAGAGGGGCTGCGGATTCTGGAGGAGGTGCGCCGCGAGACCGGCCTGCCCGTGTTGACGGATGTGCACGAGCCGGAGCAGGCGGCGGCTGCGGCCGAGGTCGTCGACGCGCTCCAGGTACCGGCCTTCCTGTGCCGACAAACCGACTTGCTCCTGGCGTGCGCCCGCACGGGCAAGCCGGTGAACTGGAAGAAGGGGCAGTTTCTGGCGCCGTGGGACGTCGAGCCCGCCCTGGCAAAAATGGCCGCCGCCGGTAACGAGCAGCTCCTGGTCACAGAGCGCGGAACTTCTTTCGGATACAACAACCTCGTAGTCGACATGCGCTCGCTTTCGATCCTCGCGCGCTACGGCTACCCGGTCGTCTTCGACGCGGGGCACAGTGTCCAGGAGCCGGGAAGCCGAGGTCTGGAGTCCGGAGGGGCACGCGAGTTCATCCGGCCCCTCGCCCGAGCCGCGGTCGCCGTTGGGGTGGACGCCCTCTTTCTCGAAGTTCACGAATACCCAGATCGCGCGCTCAGCGACGGGCCCAACTCGTATCCGCTGCGCGACTTGGAGGCGCTGCTCGCGGAATTGAAGCGGTTCGACGAGCTTCGCCGAGAGCCCCGCGGGAGTGAGGGGGGAGCACCGAGTACCGGGGCAGACAGCCAGGCGGGAACGGCGGTGCCCTTAGGCCCGCCGCGCAGCGACAGGAGGGAGACCGGTGGTGTCGAGAGGGCGAGGTCGCGGGGCTCCGCGGAAACCCGCTAGCGAGGGAAGAGGGCGCCGGCCGCGAGCACAGCGCCGCACCCGAGAGGCACAGCGAGCGCGGTTCCCCGAAGCGCCCGCGCGGTTGTCGGAGGCACCCGACCTGGAATGCGCGCGCCGCGTGCTGGAGATCGAAGCCGCGGCCATTCGCGCCCTGGTCCGGCGACTCGATGCGAGGTTTGTGCGGGCCGTCGACCTGATCGCGAACTGCCGGGGGAAGGTGGTCGTCACCGGGATGGGCAAATCGGGGCAAATCTGCCGCAAGATCGCCTCGACCATGGCCAGCACGGGCACTCCCGCTTTTTTCCTGCACGCCGCGGAAGGGATGCACGGCGACCTCGGAATGGTCATGAAGGGCGATGTGGTGCTCGCCGTCTCGAACAGCGGGGAGACGGAAGCCGTCCATCTGGTCCCCTTCCTCAAACGCCTCAACCTCCCGCTGATCGCCATGACGGGCGACCCCGCATCGACCTTGGCGCGCGCCGCCGACGTCGTGCTCGACACCTCCGTAAAAGAAGAAGCGTGCCCCATGGGACTGGCTCCGACCGCGAGCACGACCGCAGCTCTGGCTCTGGGCGATGCACTCGCGATCGCGGCACTAGAGCGAAAGGGGTTCCGGCCCGAGGACTTTGCGGTGCTCCACCCGGGCGGCACCCTGGGCCGGCGGCTGCGCAAGGTGGACGAGCTCCTGCACAAGGGCGCGGAATTGCCGCTCGTGCACTGCGAGACGCCGCTGGCCGCCACCTTGGCGGAGATGACGAACAAGCGCCTCGGGATCACCGGGGTGGTCGACGACCAGGGGGACCTGGTCGGCGTCATCACCGACGGGGACTTGCGGCGCGGCCTGCAGCGCAATCCCGACATGCGCCGGCTCCGGGCACGCGACCTGATGACGACTTCTCCGAAGACCATTCCCGCCGGGGCACTGGCGGAGCGAGCGGTGGCGACGATGGAAGAGCACAGCATCACCTCGCTGTTCGTGCTCGCGGACGGCACGCGCAAACCGGTGGGCATCGTCCACCTGCACGACCTCCTCAAAGCGGGCGTCGTGTGAGAATCGCTCGCGCAGGCAGCCCGTGTCGCCGCGTGGGTTTCTCCGCCGATCCGTTCGGTGGCGCCGCTTCTGGCGCTCGGTGAAGAACGCCTTCGCCTACGGCTCCGCCCTCGTCGCGATCGCCACCCTGCGCCCGATTCCGCTCTCCCTGGCGCTGCCGCTAAGCGCGGCGGTGGGCGCCGCTCTCTTTTACCTCTTGCCCTCGGTGCGCCGCCTGTCGGAGGAACACTTGCGCCTGGCCTTCGGAGACTCGCTGAGCCCCGGAGATCGCCGCCGCATCGCGCGCCGCTCGCTGGCCAACATCGGCCGCTGCTTCTGCGAGGTGGCCAAGTTCGACACCATCGCCCGGCGGCTCGAGGACTACGTCGAGGTGGAGGGGATGGAAATCGCGGCTGCGATTTTGCGGCAGGGACGCGGGGCCATCGCCGTCACTGGCCACCTGGGCAACTGGGAGCTACTGGCGGCCTATTTCGCCCATAAGGGTATTCCGGTCACGGCGGTTGCGCGCCGGATCTACGACGACCGCATCAACGACCTGATCGTGTCGTTCCGCCGGCGGCAGGGCGTCGAGACCATTTTGCGCCACGATCCACAGGCGGCGCGGAAGATTCTCCACACGCTCAACCGCAACGGCTTGCTCGCGATGGTGATCGACCAGGACACGCAGGCGCCTTCGCTCAGCGTGCCCTTCTTCGGCCGCGCGGCGCGCACACCGGTCGCACCGGCGACCCTCGCCCTGCGCCGCCAGCTTCCGCTCGTCGCGGTGTTCATCGCCCGGCGGCCCCGCGGCGGACACAAGATCACCGTCTATCCACCCCTGCCGCTTCCGCGCACGGGCGATCGAATGGCGGATGCGCGAGCCCTGGTGGCTGCGATGAGCGAAAAAATCGAAGGAGAAGTGCGGCGCCACCCCGAGGAGTGGGTATGGTGGCACCGCCGTTGGCGCCGCCCACCGGTGCCGCGGCTTGATCTGGACGCCAAATTGCCCTATGCAGGTCGCGCGGGGGTCCGGGGGTCAGGGGTATAGGTTGCAGTGCCATTGCGCGCGGCGGGGGCGCCGTCACCGATGCCCAGCGGGGCTGTCGCGCAGGGCTTCCGGCACGGGGAGGTCCCGCAGTCCGAGAAGAGGAAGGGACAATGGCTGCTGATCCGGAAACGATCTTGTTGATGAGTTACTATCGCGACGCAGAGCTGCGAGGCGCGTCGCTTCTGCTCCGGCTCATGTCGTACCTTGAGGACGGGGATTCGCAGACCAAGCTGGCGCTGCATCTCTCGGAAGAGGCGCGGCACGCCTGGCTGTGGACCAAGCGGATCCACGAGCTCGGCGGCACGCCGGTGCGGGTCACGGATGGCTACCAATCGCGGATCGGGCGGCGCACGCTGCCGCGCTCGGTCATCGACCTTTTGGCCCTCACCGTGGTGGTAGAGGAACGCTCCTACGATCGATACCGTGAGCACGCATCTCGTGCGGACGTCGACGCGGAAACACTCGCCGTGCTGCGCGAGGTCACCAAGGACGAAAAGTGGCACATCGCCTGGATTCGAGGAAAGCTCGAACAATTGGCGGCCGCGCAAGGGGCACAGGCACAGGCGGACGCAGCGCTCGAGAAGTACCGTCAGATCGAGCGCGAAGTGTACGGAGAGCTGCTGGAAAAAGAGCGCCAGGCATTTGCCAACCGCACGCTCGGGCAAACGGCGCCCTGAGCGCGGAGGCCCCACCCTTCCGCGAGGCGGAACGCCACCTGTGAGCGAACGGGCAGCGGCACCGGGGATCTCCGTCCCGGCACCGGAGACGGTACGGGAAGGGCGGCGAAACCCCATCTCCGCTTCCTGGCAGGACCGTGCCGAGTACGCGGCGTTCCGGCTGGCGGAGCGCCTCCTGGCGCGCCTTCCGCGGCCCGCAGCGCTGCGGGCGGGAGGATTTCTCGGAACAGCGGCCTACGCGCTGGACGTGCCACACCGGCGGATCGCACGGATCAACTTGCGCCTGTCATTTCCGGAGAAAACCGAAACCGAGCGGCGGTCGATTCTGCTGGCAAGCTGCCGCAACCTCGGGCGGGTGGCAGCCGAGGTGTGCCACTTTCCACGCCTGCGCCGCGACAACTTGCACCGCTACGTCTCCTTCGCAGATCGACTTGCATGGGAGAACGCGATCCGCGAGATCGAAAAGCGCGGAGGTCTCATCCTCACCGGTCACTTGGGCAACTGGGAGCTGCTGGCGTACGCTCACGGACTGCTCGGCCACCCCGTGACGATCGTCCATCGCCCGATGCGCAACCCGCTCGTCGAAGCCGCGATCGCCCGCCTCCGGAGCGGCGCGGGCACGCGCGTTGTCGCGAAACGGCGCGCGGCCAAGGATCTCTTGCGCACCCTTCGGACGCGAGGGACTGTCGCCATTCCGATCGACCAGAATCAGCCCCCCGGTTGGGGCGTGTTCGTCGATTTCTTCGGAATTCCCGCGTGCACGACGT
The DNA here is from genome assembly GCA_037440145.1 of Myxococcales bacterium. Lineage (GTDB taxonomy): Bacteria > Desulfobacterota > Binatia > HRBIN30 > BPIQ01 > JBBIUR01. Next base: position 11,800 of record JBBIUR010000033.1, read on the forward strand.
TCGGCCTCGCTCGACTGGCCTTGCTGAGCGGCGCTCCGGTCTACCCTGCCTTTTTGGTGCGCGAGGGAGAAACCGAACGCCACCGGATCGTCGTGCTTCCGGCCATCGAGGCGGTGCGAACCGGAAACCGCGAGCGGGACATCCTGGTAAACACGCAACGGTACACCCAGGTCCTCGAAGAAGTGATCCGCCGTCATCCGGAACAATGGATCTGGTTCCACCGGCGATGGCGCACTCGCCCCCCCGGCGCTCCGCCGCTGTACTGATTTGGGCTCCGAGACCGCAGCGGGGATCCGAACCCGGGGCGCTTTCGGCAGCGCCCCTGCAGTTCCCACGCACCGCTCAGTACGTCAGCTCCGTCACCTCTTCGCCCACCGCCTGGCTCAGGCGCGCGAGCGCGAGATTGTAGTCGCTCACGGCTTCGTAGTAGTCGCTCGTGCTGCGCGTGTACACCACGAGGGACTCAAACACGTCTTTCGCCTCTCCCACCCCGAGTTCGAAGCTCGACACAGAGGTGACCAGGAGACCCCGGGCACTCTTCCGACCGCTATCCGCGATCTCCATTGCCTCTCGAGTCTGCACGGCCTCGAGGTAGGCTTTCCGGACAGCGAGCCGGATTCCGGTCTCCGCGGATCGCTTCTGAGCGCGGAGCTTTTCGAGCTCCGCCTTTGCTGCCTGAACCTTCGCCCGCGTCTCGGCGAACGAGAGCGGCCAGTAGAGGCCTAGGGCCGCTCCCGGGAGCTCCAGCAGATTGTAATCGTCCTTGGCGAACGGGCTCAGCTGGCGATCGCGCCCGGGGGCATACGCGTACTTGAACCCCCCAGCCAGAAACACGCTCGGATACAGATCGCTGGCTTCGACCCGCACCTGGGCTTCCCGCGCCTCGATGCCGGCAAGCAGCTGTTTCCACTCCGGGCTGCGCTCGAATACCAGCCGCATGTACTCTTCGAGCGGCTTGAAGGTCGCCGCCGCTGGTTCCAAGCGCGCGTCGACCACGTCGAAGTCATCCGCATCTGTGAGGCCGATCTGCCGGGCGAGCGCTTGCCGAGCCAACTCGGCGCCGTTCTGCGTTTTCCCGATCTCCTTCGCAATCCCGGCCAGGCCGATTTTGAGCTTGAGCACGTCCGACTGTGTGACCGTGCCCTCGTTGGCGGCCAGGCGCTTTTCGGCGATTTCGATGGCCTTTTCGAAGTTGCTCCTCACGTCGCCCAGCAGCTCCGCGATCTGGCGCGCCAGGAGGAGTTCATAATAGAGCTTTTTCACTTCCACGATCACTTCATCCCGCGTTTGCTGTCGCTTGGCTTGCTCCTGCTCCAACCCCTTGGTCGCCGCCCGCCGGCCGGCAGCGAGCTTGCCCCAGGTGAACAGCGGCTGTGCGAATTCCACTTCCACGCGCGTGAACGGCCCGAGGTTTCCCTTCTTGGACACGGTGTCGATCGGGGGCTCGAACACTTGGCCGCGAGCGCGGGGCACTAAGCCGGTGAGGCTCGTGACCTTTCCCCGCGGGTAGTACCCCGCACCCGCTTCGCTCACCCGCGACTCGGCCAGGAACAGGTCCCATCGACTCTCTACGAGCCGCGGGCTCTGCTCCAGAGCCCGCTTGAGGCAGCCTTCCAGGTTCAGGCGAATCGTTTCGCCGTACCCCGCTTCCCGCAGCAGCAATATGCCGAGCCCGGCTGCTAGCGTTGCGACCACCGCTTTCGCGCTGTACCGCATTCGGCTCCTCCCTTCCGCGTCGAGCTGGTCCCGCGCGGCGCGCGTTGACCGCCCCGGATCCGATTGTTAACTCTTTACCCGGATGCCCAAACGCCTGCTAGCTGCACTGCTCCTTTGCGCTGGCCTGGCGAGTGCCGCGCCGGCACCGGCAGAACCGGCGGCGAGCCCGCGCGCCGTGGTGGAACAGCTTCTCGATGCGGTGCGCCGGTTCAAGGACGAAAAGAAGCAGAAGCTCACTCCCGACGAACGAGCGCAAAATGACGCGGCCAAAAAGCTGGCCAACGAGACGCTCGCCATCGCCGAATTGGGCGAGCGGGCACTCGGAGATTACTGGCAAAAGCTGAGCGCGGCCCAACGGACCGAATTCGTGGGCCTTCTCCGGGCCCTCCTGGAACGCGTCGCATATCCCAAGTCGTCAAGTTTCTTCGGAGATCTCACCATCGAGTTCCGGGACGAGCGCGTCAGCGGCGACGAGGCCACAGTGCGTACGGTCGTGCGCCATCCCAAAGAAGGTCTGGTGTCGATCGACTACAAGCTCAAGCGCAGCGGGGATCACTGGACGATTTACGACGTCCTGCTCGACGAAGTGAGCTTGGCTCAGGACCTGCGCAGCCAGGTCCAAAAGATACTGCGCGAAGAATCCTATGCCCGCCTGCTGCAGCGAATGCGGGAGAAGCTCAACGAAAGCTAGAAGGCTTCGCGCTGTGGGGGCGAGCCCGCGCCGAGAGGCACGACGCAGTAGGGGGACGCGGCGCACAGCTCGCGGGCCGTTGCGCGTTCGCCCGACCTTCGCTAAGCGTTTGTAGCACTCATGTTCCTGACCAAGCGGCAGAAAGAAGTGCTCGACTTTCTGCGGGAGTACATTGCCGCGCATGGGTACGCGCCGACGTTCGAGGAAATCGGCCGGCATTTCGGACTGTCATCGTTGGCGACGGTGCACAAACACCTCACGAACCTCCAGCGCAAGGGGCTCATCCAGCGCCGGTGGAATTACAGCCGCGCCATCGAGCTGGTGCCGGAGAAACGGCTCGCCGCGGTCGAACTGCCCCTGCTCGGAGTCGTTGCAGCCGGAGAACCGATCGAGGCGCTGGAGACAGACGACACCTTGGTCGTACCGGAATCCTTTGTGCGAAAAGGGAAAACGTTTGCCCTCCGCGTGCGCGGGAATTCCATGATCGACGACGGAATCTGGGATGGCGATTACATCGTCGTGGAGGAACGGCAGGCAGCCGAGGACGGCGAAACCGTGGTCGCCCTGATCGACGGGAACGCCACGGTGAAACGGTTCTATCGCGAAGCTCGGGGCAAAGTACGCCTGCAACCTGCGAATGACGCAATGGCTCCCATTATCGCCGACGCCGACCGAGTCGCAATCCGCGGCGTGGTGGTGGCCGTCCTGCGGAAATATTGAACCGCAGGCAACCCTCCCCAACCGGCCGGCGCTCTCGGTCTACGTTCACATACCGTACTGCCGGCGCCGCTGCCCGTACTGCGACTTCAACGTCTCCGTGAACGCTACCCCTCCAGCCGATCGTTACGTGGGGGCGCTGCTCGCAGAGCTGGAAGCTGCCGCGGAAGAGCCCTTTTGGTACGGCCGATCCCTCGACACCTTGTACTTCGGCGGCGGAACACCTTCTCTTCTGGCGCCTTCTTGCTACGAGCAGATCATCGACTCCGTCGCGCGCCACTGGCCTTGGGCATCGCCACCCGAAGTGACGCTGGAAGCGAACCCGGAGGACATCGATGTCGACCGGCTCGCCGGCTATCGGACGGCCGGAATCAATCGGCTCAGCCTCGGGGTCCAGTCCTTCCAGCCTGCGGTGCTCTTCCAGCTCGGGCGTCGTCATGACGGTGCCGGGGCTGCCGCCGCCTTCGATGCCGCCCGCCGCGCTGGCTTTGCGAACATCAACATCGACCTCATCTTCGGCGTTCCGGGCCAGTCCCTCGCCCAGTGGGCGGCAGACCTCGAGGCCGTGGTGCGTCTCGGTCCGGAGCACGTTTCGGTGTACGGACTGACGTACGAAGACCGCACCGCGTTTGGCGTCTGGCGCGCGCGTGGCCGGCTCGTCCCCGTATCTGAAGACGTAGAAGCCGCGATGTTCCTTGCAGCGCTGGAGCGCCTCGAAGCAGCGGGGTACTGCCACTACGAGATCTCGAACTATGCAAAATCCGGCAGCGAAGCGCGGCACAACCTCGCATATTGGAAGCGCCGCGACTGCCTAGCGCTTGGAGCTGGAGCGCATGGCTTCGAGAATCGCGGCTGGGGCTTCCGCTGGGCCAACGAGCGCCACCCGGCGCGCTATATCGACCTGATCGAGCAACGAAAGCATGCCCGGGCTTTTGGCGAGGTGCTCAGCCGCCAACAAGCTATGATCGAGCAGGTGTTTCTCGGCTTGCGGCAGGCTGCAGGAATCGACCGAGCCGCGTTCGCGGGTCGTTTCGCCATCGGGATCGATGAGCAATTCCCGAATCTCCGCGCCCTTTGCCGCGCTGGATACTTGGAGCCCAGCAGCGGTGGCTACCGCTTGACTCGCAGGGGCATGCTCGTAGCAGACGCCGTGTTTGCCTCGCTCGTGTGAAGTCGATCTGGGGCGCCGCCGTTTTAGGTCCCGATCTCCCACGACGCCAGATACGCTTTCTGCTCTTCGGTCAAGCGGTCGATGCGGATTCCCATGGTGGCGAGCTTCAGCGTCGCAACCTCTTCCTCGACCTGCTTCGGGACCGCGTGGACCCGCACCGGCAGGCCGCTGTTTCTGCTGGCGCGCGCCGCCCATTCCGCGGTCAAGGCCTGCGTTGCGAAGCTCATGTCCATTACGGCGGCGGGATGCCCCTCTGCTGCCGCCAGGTTCACGAGCCGCCCCTCTCCGATCAGATAGAGCCAGCGCCCGTCCCGCAATTGGTAACCGTCCACCCAGGGCCGCACGTGCCGCACGACGCGCTTCGCCAACTTGCGCAGCGCGCGCAAGTCGATCTCGACGTCGAAGTGCCCCGAGTTGCACAAAATCGCGCCGTCGCGCATTACCGCCATGTGTTCCTCGCGGATCACGCTCTTGTCCCCCGTCAGCGTCACGAAAATCTCCCCGATGCGCGCGGCTTCTTTCATCGGCATCACGCGGAAGCCGTCCATTGCGGCCTCGAGCGCACGGATGGCATCGACTTCGGTCACGACGACCTGCGCACCGAGACCGCGCGCCCGCATCGCAACGCCCTTGCCGCACCATCCCTAACCCGCAACCACCACGGTCTTCCGCGCCAGCAAGATGTTGGTCGCTCTGAGGATTCCGTCGATCGTCGATTGCCCGGTACCATAGCGGTTGTCGAAAAGGTGCTTCGTATCCGCATCGTTCACCGCGATCACCGGAATCCGCAACGCCCCCGCGCGTTCCATAGCCCGGAGGCGAATGACTCCGGTGGTGGTCTCCTCCATGCTCGCCCGGACCCGCTCTGCTTCGTGCGCATATTCCGTATGGAGCAACGTGACGAGATCAGCTCCGTCGTCCATGGTAATCTCCGGCTGCTGCTCCAACACCGCGCGCAAGTGCCGGTAATACGTTTTGTGGTCTTCGCCGCGGATGGCGAACGTCGGAACGCCTTCGAATCGCACCAGCGCTGCCGCCACGTCGTCCTGCGTGGAGAGCGGGTTCGAGGCGCACAGCGCCACCCGGGCACCCCCTGCCTTCAGCGTGCGCACCAAGTTCGCCGTCTCGGTGGTCACGTGCAAGCAGGCGGACAACCGCATGCCGCGCAAGGGCTTCTCGCGTGCAAACCGGGCCCGAATCTGGCGCAGGACCGGCATGTGCTGATCCGCCCAGTCGATGCGCCGCTTGCCGGCCACCGCGAGTTTCAGGTCGCGAATGTCGAAATCTCTTCTCCCCGGCATTGGGTCGTTTCCCCTCCCCGTCTCAATCGGGCACGCACAAGGCTGGCCAGCAGCCCCCTTGGGTGCGCACCCGGGGCACGGTCGCCGCCTATCCAGCCAGGCCAGCTCCTGCCACGCGCAGGACTCCCGTTTCCGCTGCCCCCAGCCCGGCCGCCCGCCGCAGTGTTTCCACCTCGTCTGTCCGCTCCCAGGGAAAATATCCCCCTTCGGGACGGCGCCCGAAATGCCCGTACACCGCGGTCCTGCGGTAAATGGGGCGTTTCAGGTCCAAGCGCTCGATAATCGCGGCAGGCTTAAAGTTAAAGAGCTCGCGCGCGATGGCCGCGATGCGATCGTCGGGCAAAACACCTGTGTCGAAGGTGTCGACGAGCACGGAGACCGGCTCGGCCACTCCAATTGCATATGCGACCTGGACTTCGCATTTGCGGGCCAGCCCAGCAGCCACAATGTTCTTGGCAACGTACCGGGCCATATAGGCGCCTGAACGATCGACTTTCGATGGGTCCTTGCCCGAAAAGGCGCCGCCGCCGTGCCGGCTGTACCCGCCGTACGTGTCTACGATGATCTTGCGCCCGGTCAGCCCGCAATCGCCCATCGGGCCGCCGATCACGAACCGCCCTGTGGGGTTCACATGGAACCGCGTCCGCGCGTCGAGGTATTCCGCAGGCACCACGGTTTTGACGACCTCCTCGATCACCAGCTCGCGCAGGACGCTCTGCGAAACCTCTTCGCTGTGCTGCGTCGAAACCACGACCGCATCGACCCGCGCGGGCCGCCCGTCGCGATACTCGACGGTAACCTGCGACTTCGAATCCGGGCGAAGGAAATCAAACCGCCCGCTCTTTCGGAGCTCGGCCAATCGCCGCACGAGCCCGTGTGCCAAGCAGATGGGCAATGGCATCAGCTCCGGCGTCTCGTCGCAAGCGAAACCGAACATCAGGCCCTGGTCTCCCGCTCCTTGTTCTTTCCCCTCTCCCGGGGTCACCCCAACGGCGATGTCCGGCGACTGGCGCTCGATTGCCGTGAGCACGGCACACGTCCGCGCGTCGAATCCCATGCGCGAATCCGTGTACCCGATGTCCCGCACGACCTCGCGCACCACTTCGGCATAGGCGATGTGCGCGGCAGAGGTAATCTCGCCTGCTACCACGACCATGCCGGTTTTCGCCAGGGCCTCGCACGCCACGCGGCTCTCCGGGTCCGCTGCAATCAACGCATCGAGGATCGCGTCGGAAATCTGGTCGCACATCTTGTCCGGATGGCCCTCGGAAACCGATTCCGAAGTGAAAAGAAAATCGCGCAGCGGCATACTATCCCCCTTTTGCAGTGGGACCCACGCGCCTCGCCGCGCCTGCGTCCATCGCCAGCCTGTAGTACAAGCCCTTCCGAAGCGTCAAGTCGATCCGCGCCCGCTTGCATGACCTCCGCGCACCGCGCCGAAGTGGAGGCGGTACGGAAGAGATGGAAGTCGGGAAAGAGTCGCCGCGGGCAGAGGGGAAGGCCTCGGGAGCGAAAGCAGCGCCCCCGGCCGGTGCTCCGGGCTCGAGCGGCATCCCGAGGCCGGCCAAGGCGGGCCCTCGCATGCGCAAGGGCCCTCGCATGCACAAGCGCGACCGCGGGCTCTGAAGCTCCCCGGCACTTTCGCCCGAAGGGAGTGGAAAGAGCGCCATGAGGCTCGTGGAAGTGGACATCGCCTCTGGGGAACAGGGAGTTGCAGTGGTCGACGAGGCGGCCGAGCTCGCTTGGCGAGGACGCCGCGGGCTACGACAAGCTCTCTCGGCTGCGCTTCCCCAAGCTCGCCCTCATTGCCTGCACGCCAAAGCTCCTCCACGCCGTTTACAGCTTCGCTAAAAACCGCCGCCCTTTGGTCCGGCCTGGGAAAGCGGCGCCATGCCCAATCCCTTTGCAGGAGGTCACGGTATCTCACTCTTCCTCGTCGAACCGCCGCTCGATCAGCTCGCCGATCGCTCGCAGCGCCTCTTCGGCGTCTGGGCCGCGCGCTGCCACTTCGATCACCGTTCCCTGCCCCGCCGCCAGCGTCATGAGACCCAGGATGCTTTTCCCACTCACTACTTGCTCGCCCCTGCCGACCGTGATTTCGGATTCGAACTGGCTTGCCAGGCGGACGAGTTGCATCGCCGCCCGAGCATGCAGGCCCAGCTTGTTCTTGATCTCGAAGTGTCCTCGTCGCGCCTCGCCTCTCATTGCCGCCGGTCCGCCCTCGCAGACCCGCACCTCCCCCGTTTCGGTCGATCCTCGCGCCGACTCCCCATTGCGGAAACTCATCGGCCGCCCCGCCGGCCCGTCACCGTGCTCGGCGACTGCACCGCCAGCGAAACCCGGTCACGCGACCCGCCAGCGGCGGAGCACCGCAGTTTCGCCTCAAAGCTTTTCGTCCTGTTCGCAGATGAGCTGGTAGAGGGCTTTCTGGTCGGCCGCCTCCAGCAGCCGGCGCCGAAAGACTGCGTCCTTGAGCAACCGGGAGACGCGTGCCAACGCCTTCAAGTGGGTGCCGGCCGAGTCTTCCGGAGCCACCAGCAGGAAGAACAGGCGAGTCGGGGCTCCGTCCAGCGACTCGAAGTCGACTCCGTCCGGGTGACGGCCGAACACGCCGCGGACCCCGCGAATACCAGGCAGCTTCCCGTGCGGGATGGCGATCCCGTCGCCGATCGCCGTGCTGCCCAGTTTTTCTCGTTCCTCGAGTACCCGGACCAACCGCTCGGCGTCGATCGCCGGATCGACGGACGCCAGCTTTCCAGCCAGTTCCCGCAAAATTTCCCCCTTGTTCCCCCCGCGCAATGCGGGAATGATGAGCGCTTCCGACAAAAACTCTGTGATTTTCACCTGGGGACCTCTCTGTCTCTATGCTGCGCCTCCGCCCCTTGTCTCGGAAGCCCCCGGCCCGTCCAGCTTTTACTGCGAGCCGCGGCCCACAGGTACTCTGGCGCCGCGGCGCTCGCTCCACAAGAGGGGCATCGAGGCGGCTGCGGCGCTGCCTCAAAATACCTGCCGCCGCTTCGAGGATGGGAGTATGACCATGAGCTCACTTTACTTCGCCACCGTACGGCGGGCGAGCTCCACCTTTTCATTCGCTAGAATTTCCGCGATTTGCTGGTCGCTGAGCGGGTGACGATGGTCCTCGGCAGCGATGATCTCGCGAATCCGCTTTTTGACACTTTCGGCGGACACGTCTTCCGTACCGTCGTTGGCCCGCAGGCTGGAGGTGAAGAAATACTTTAGCTCGAAGATGCCTTGCGGAGTGTGCACGTACTTGTTCGCGGTGGCGCGGCTGACGGTTGATTCGTGCATGCCGATATCCATGGCCACGTCTTTCAACACCATGGGCTTCAAGTACGCCACACCGCGGTCCAGAAACTCCCGCTGAAATTTCACAATGCTCGCCGTCACCAAGTAGAGGGTGCGCTGCCGCTGCTGGATGCTCTTGATCAGCCATGCGGCGGCTCGCATTTTTTCCTGCACGAACCGCCGGGCATCGCTGTTCCCCTCGGTGCTCAGCATGCGCCGGTAAAACTGACTCACCCGCAAGCGCGGCAGGCCTTCTTCGTTCAGCACGATGACGTAATCGTCCCCAACCTTTTGGACGAAGACGTCCGGCGTGATGTAGCGGACATCTCCCTCGCCGAAATTGCGCCCTGGCTTGGGCTCCAGCGACGCGATCGTGTTCGCGGCTGCGACTACCTCCTCCAGCGTCGCCCCCAACTCGCGGCTGAGCTTGTCGTACCGTTTCCCCTCCAAGAGGTCCAAGTAGTCGCGGACGATCCGTGCCGCCAGCGAGTCCCCCTGGCCGTTGGCCTCCAGTTGCAGCAGCAAGCACTCGCGCAGGTTCCGCGCTCCGACCCCGGGCGGATCCAGTGCCTGGATGTGGCGGAGCGCCTTCTCCACAACCTCGATCTCGTGCCCTGTCTGGAACGCGATGTCCTCGATCGGCAACTGCAAGTATCCGTTCTTGTCCATGTTGCCGATGATGACCGCGGCAACCGATTCGGTCAGGGGGTCGATGTTCGCCATGCGGAGTTGCCAGATCAGGTGCTCTGCCAGCGATTGACCCCGCACGGGCAAGTTTTCCAGCGGTGAGCGCTTTTCCTCCTCCTCCGGCTCCTCCGCAAAGCCCGACGCTGCCGGCCAGTCATTGCTGTAGTTTTCCAGGTACTCCTTCCAATCGATCTCGCGCAGGCTGCTGCTCTCGGGAGCGATTTCGTTCGTTTTCTCGCGCTTCGAGAGGACCTCGTCCTCCACCGATTCCCCATCGGGCGAGGCGAACTGTCCATCGGTCCGCGTCTGTTCCTCTTCCAGCTCGGGCTCGCCCGTCACCTCTTCGAGCACGGGGTTCTGCGCCAGCTCCTCGTCGATCAACTGCTCGAGCTCCGCGCGCGACACCTGGAGAATCTTGATCGCCTGCCGCAGCTGCGGCGTCATGACCAGCTGCTGGGTGAGCTTCTGGTAGAGCTTGGTCTCCAGCGCCATCGCCGTTCAGAGCGAGAACTGCTCTCCCAAATACGACTTTCGCGCCCTTGGGCTCTCGGCGATCGACCCCGGTGTCCCTTCTTCCAGAATGGATCCGGCATTCAAGATGTAGGCGCGGTCGCAGATGCCCAGAGTCTCACGTACGTTGTGATCCGTGATCAGCACGCCAATGCCTCGGTTCCGCAACTGCCCCACGATGTGCTGGATATCCAGCACTGCGAGCGGATCGATGCCCGCGAAGGGTTCGTCGAGCAACATGAAGCGCGGCTCCATCACGAGGGCCCGCGTGATTTCCACCCGCCGCCGCTCGCCGCCCGAAAGCGCATAGGCCTTCGTTTTCGCTAGGTGGGCGATGCCCAGCTCCTCCAGAAGCTCCGCGAGCCGCTCGGTGCGCGCTTCTGCCGAGAGCGGCAAGGTCTCGAGAATCGCCAGGATGTTTTCTTCCACCGAAAGTTTTCGAAAGACCGACGGCTCCTGCGGGAGATAGCTGATCCCCTTGCGCGCTCGCCAATACATGGGCGCGCGCGTCAGATCGTGCCCGTCCAGCAACACCCTTCCGCTGTCCGGGCGACTCAAGCCCACGATCGTGTAAAACGTGGTCGTCTTGCCCGCTCCATTTGGCCCGAGCAATCCGACCACTTCTCCAGAATGCACTTCGATGCTCACGTCGCGAAGAATCTCGCGGCCGCCAAGTCGCTTGCAAATGTGCTCCGCGCGCAGGACACTACGGTTCGGTGCCACCGCCGTCCTCCCGGCCTTCCAAGCCTTCCGAAAGCGATCCTGGGTACAGCACTGCCTGCACGCGTTCGCGGCCACCGTGCACAACGCTGCGCTGCTCGTCTAAGTACACGAGGACGCGCTCGCCCGCGATCCAATTGGGGCCATCGGCGAGCTGAGCGTGGCCGCGAAGTTCCAGCGTGCGGCGCCGCTGATCGAACACGGCCACGTCGCCCCTGGCCCAGCGCTCGCCCTTGGAAATGCGCACAGCTCCCTGCGCAACTACCTCTCGCACCTCGCCCGGCGGCGGCCCCTCCAGCGTGACGGTCAACTCCCGGCTCTCCAAAGTGAGCGCGCCTTGCCGAAGAACCACCCCTCCACTGTATCGCAGCACACCCTCGCCGTACTGAAATTCCAGCTCCCCGGCTTCGATCGCGACCGGCTCGCGCCCGACCCGGAGCGACAGGGACTGCAACCACGCCGGCGACGTGTCCTGACCGCCCACTGCTGCCCGCGCCGGAATGCCGGTCGCCGCCAGCGCTAGCCCCAGCGCCCCAAACACACGGGCTGCGAATGCTCTATCCGGCAGGCACTTCGTTTTCATCTCGCGGACGCAGCTCCATTTCCACTTTGCGCAGCAAGCGCAACCGGCGGTCCGCAATATCGATCTCCACAGCAGCTCCGCGCGCCGTGAGCTCCTCGCCCTCGACGACCACCGCCTCCGGCGCGGTGATCCGCCCGGTAGCCCGGTCGTAGCGCGCAGAATTCGTCTTCACCCGATACCCGTCGAGGGTCAGTTCGATCGAACCCCTGACGTCTGCGGCGCGCAGCTCCCGCCCCTCGACCCACACCGTGCCCTCCTCCGCCTCGACGCTGATCTCTCCGCCGCCCGCGAGATAGAACTTCAGCATCGGCCGGCGCACGACGACCTTGCGCTCGCGCTCAAAGTATCGGGCGTCCCGCGCCGCGACCTCCCACACCTTGCGCCCATCGCGAACAGCTACCCGGTGAAAGTTCTGGATGCGCTGCGCGACGTGAGGCACATAGTCGGCCGCGAGCGCCGCCAAATCCGACATCCGCCGCGGTCGCATCGCCCGCACCACCAATGTCGCCATGCCCGCGAGCATTGCGGCCGCCACGAGCATCAGCGCGATTCGCAAGCGCCATCTCATCGAGCCCCCGCCTTCCGCGTGCCGAGCAAGAAAAATACCACTGGCCTCTCAGGGAGTAAAGGTAACAGCGGCGATGCGTCCAGTGTTTTCGTTTGCGCGCGAACCAGCGCACGTGCTATAGGCGACGCGGTTCGGAGGGGAAGTCGCGCGAGAAAGGGCCGGGAGCAGTCGTTGGTTCTAGAAAGGGCCGCACCGTCCTGCCTGTTCTGTGGCGACGCACCTGTTTCGGATCAGTTCGTTTTCTGTAGAGTCGAAGGAGGAGAAGCACTATGGCCCAAGGGACGGTCAAGTGGTTTAACGGGCAAAAGGGGTACGGGTTCATCACCAAGGATGACGGGCAGGACGTGTTCGTTCACTACACGGCTATCGTGGGTCAAGGATTCCGCTCTCTCGAAGAAGGGCAGCGGGTGCAATTCGACATCACCGAAGGGCCGAAGGGACTACAAGCGGCAAACGTGGTCAAAATCTGAGCCCGGATGCTGCCGCGTGCGTGCCCCGCGCCCTGGAGCGCCGGCGCACGCAGTTGCGGCG
>JBBIUR010000034.1:0-1985 GCA_037440145.1 Myxococcales bacterium
CCACGCTTTCTTAGACGCACCCCAGTGCCCGTTATTCAGCGGCGGCCAGCCCTCTCAGGCCGGGTGCGCTTCCGCCCAACTGTGCCCCCAACCGATCTCCACCACGAGGGGCACCCGCAGGGGGGCCACGGACTCCATTTCCGCCCGCACCGCGTCCGCGGTGCGCCCCACCTCTTCCTCGGGCACCTCCAGAACCAGCTCGTCGTGCACTTGCAGGATCATTTCTCCCCGCAACCCTTCCCGGCGCAGGCGGCGGTCGATCCGGACCATGGCCACTTTTACCAGGTCGGCTGCGGTTCCCTGAATCGGCATGTTGATGGCCGCTCTGGCTGCGGCCTGAGCAGTGGCGCGGTGCGGGCTGCGCAGCTCGGGCACCGGCCGGCGCCGGCGAAACATGGTTGCGACGTACCCCGTCTGCCTTCCCTGTGCAATGGTGCGATCGATGAACTCGCGGACTCCCGGGTGCCGGTCGAAGTACTGATCGATGAAGCGCTGCGCGTCGGCCACCGAGATTCCCACTTCGGCCGCGAGCCGCGCCGGGCCCATCCCGTAGAGAATCCCGAAGTTGATGGCCTTGGCGATCCGCCGCATCTCCGGAGTGACTGCCGCCGGCGCGATGCCGAAGAGTTCGGCTGCGGTGCTCGCGTGGATATCCGCGCCCGAGGCAAACGCGTCCAGCAGGGCGGCATCGCCGGACAGGTGCGCCATGATCCGCAGCTCGATTTGCGAGTAGTCCGCGGCAATCAGGCAGTACCCGGGATCCGGGACGAAGGCGGCGCGAATGCGCCGGCCTTCGTCCCCGCGGACGGGGATGTTCTGGAGATTCGGCTCGCTGGAGCTCAGGCGGCCCGTGGCGGCGCCGGTCTGGTGGTAGACCGTGTGCAGCCGCCCGGTGCGAGGGTGGACCGCAGCGAGGAGCCCGTCCACGTAAGTGGAAACGAGTTTGGCGAGGCCACGGTACGCCAGGATCTTCGCTGGCAATGGATGCTCGGCCGCCAGGCGGGTGAGGACGTCCACATCGGTGGAGAGCCCCGTCTTCCCCCGTCGCACGCCCCGCGGCGAGAGCTTGAGCCGGCCGAAGAGGACTTCGCGCAGCTGGGCGGGCGAGTGGATGTTGAACTCCTCGCCCGCCAGCGCGTAGATCTCCGCCCGCAAGGTCTCGAGGCGCCGCTGCCACTCGGCGCGCAAGGCGCGCAGTTGCTCGCGATCGAGGCGTACCCCCCGCTGTTCCATCCCCGCCAGCACCGCCACCAGGGGCATCTCGACGTCGAAAAAAAGAGGCTCCATGCCAGTTGCGCGCAGCTCGCGCTCGAGCACGTCTCGAAGCGGAGCCAAGTGCTGGACGGCGGCGGCGACCCGCGCGGGGTCGCCGGAGGCAGGGCGGAAAGGCTCCACGGCTTCCCCGAGCCATTCGCTGCAGAGGTCTTCCAGGCGATGGCTGGGCGAAGCCGCGAGCATATCGGCCGCGATCATCGTGTCGAAAAAGGGGCCTGCGAGGTGCACCCCCAGCCCCGCGAGCCATACGATATCGGCTTTCAGGTCGTGCCCGATCTTCAGCGCTGGAGACTCCAGCGCGCCGCGGAGGGCGGTGAGGAGCTCCCGATCCGGCGGGACGAAGCGCGGCTGCGAGCCCGGCGCGGCCACCACGATACCAGCACACGGCGAGAACATGGGCAGGCCCGTGCCGGCGCAGGCGAGTGCGAAGGCCGGCGCTGCTGCCAGCTCTGCAGCCAGCGCCTGTGCGCCCCCGATGTCGGCCACTGCGACCGGCGGCGCGGCGGCCGCGGCGGCATGCGGAGGCGGCAGCTCCCGAAGGAGCGACTGGAACCCGAGCCTGCGGAACAGCAGGCGCACGGCCTGCCAGTCAGGGTGCTCGTAGCGAAGATCCTGGGGGCGGAGTTCGAGCGGGAGGTCGCGGCGTACCTCGGCGAGCCGGCGGCTCAGACGCGCCTGTTCGGCTTGCTCTTCTAGCAAGCGGGCGACTT
>JBBIUR010000034.1:1995-10458 GCA_037440145.1 Myxococcales bacterium
CCTCGAGATGCGCGAGCGCTTGCTCTACGGAGCCGAAGCGGCGGATGAGCGCGACGGCTGTTTTCTCGCCGATGCCTTTCACGCCCGGGATGTTGTCGATGGGATCGCCCATCAGGCCCAGTACCTCGATCATTTGCGCCGGCTCGATGCCGTAGCGCTCGCGGACCGAAGCTTCGTCCGTCCACCGGTCGCGCATCGTGTCCCACAGGCGCGTCCGGGCGCTTACGAGCTGGACGAGATCCTTGTCGCTCGTGACAACCACGCAGTCGAGCCCTTCCTGTTCGCACTGGCGGGCAAGGCTGCTAATCACGTCGTCCGCTTCGACGCCGGGCACCGTGAGGGCGGGAATCCGGAAGGCCCGGACGACTTCGTCGATCAGGGGCCACTGCGCTGCGAGGTCCGCCGGCGCCTCGGGGCGGTTCTTCTTGTACGGCTCGAAAAGCGCATCGCGGAAAGTCTCGCCGGGTGCATCGAATACGATGGCCAGCCACTCGGGCTGCGCCTCGCGCAGGAGCTTAAGCAGCATGGAGCTGAAGCCGTAGACGGCGTTCGTCGGAAGCCCGGTCGGGCTCGTCAGGGACGGCAGGGCGAAGAAAGCGCGATAGACGTACGAGCTGCCGTCCACCAGGTAGACGGTGGGCGCGGCCATCGGCGCGCGAAGCTAACAAAAGGGGAGCGGGTTGTCATGCGCGGCGCAGGCCGAGGGTGTCGCTGGTCCGGCCTTCGGAGGCAGCGCGCAGGCTTGGGGCCGGAGGCAACTGCGCGCGCGTTCGGAGGTCCGCCTGGCAAGGGTCGCGCGCGCCGCCTTGACAACCTCGAGGGTGACGTCTAAACGAACGCGCGGTTTGCTGGCCGCCACGGGCAAACGCGGTCCGGCGATCGCGATCTCGGTGGTCAGTCGAGCTACGATGATCGAGGTTCGACAGCTCACGAAGCGCTACGGCGACCTAGTGGCTATTCAGGACGTCTCTTTTACTGCCGAGACGGGGCAGATCCTGGGTTTCTTGGGACCGAACGGCGCCGGGAAAACGACCACCATGCGCATCATCACCGGGTACTTGCCGGCCACTTCGGGCACGGTGAAGGTAGCCGGATACGACATCTTCGAGCACTCCTACGAAGTGCGGAAACGCATCGGCTACCTGCCCGAGAATCCCCCTCTGTACAACGACATGACTGTGCTCGCTTACCTGGAGTTTGTCGGGCGCATCAAAGGCATGCCCAATGCGGAGCTGCGGCCTGCCATCGAGCGGGTGGTCGACCGCTGTGGCCTCACCGGGGTGACCCGCCGTGTCCTGGGCCACCTGTCGAAGGGATACCGGCAGCGGGTGGGGCTCGCCCAGGCGCTGATCAACGATCCCGCAGTACTCGTCCTGGACGAGCCGACCATCGGGCTCGACCCGCGGCAGATCATCGAAATCCGCGCCTTGATCCGGGAGCTCGCCGGGGCACGCACGGTGATCCTTTCGACCCACATCCTGCCCGAAGTGACTCAGCTCTGCCAAAAGGTGGTGATCATCAACGAGGGGCGCATTGCCGTCGAGGGGATGCTCGGGGAACTCACGCGGGAACGCAGTTTGGAGGAAGTGTTTCTCGCTTACATCGGACGGGAGGCGGGCAATGGCCACGAACCGCATTCCTCGGCGTCGGGTTCGTGAGGGCTGCGGACCATGCGGAACATCCTGACCATCGCAGGCAAGGAGCTCCGATCGTACTTCGTTTCGCCCATCGCATACGTGGTCCTCACGGGCTTTCTGCTGCTGGGGGGATGGTTCTTCTTCAACCTGCTGGCCCGGTTCAATTTCTTGCTCTCGATCTACTCGGCGCTCCGCAACCCGGAGGCGATGACGCGGCTGAACCTCAACGAATTCGTCATCGCGCCCCTACTGCACAATCTCTCGGTGGTGCTCGTGATCTTGGTGCCGATCATCACCATGCGGAGCTTTGCCGAGGAAAAACGCGCGGGCACGTACGAGCTGCTGCTCACATCGCCGCTCTCGATCACGGAAATCGTTCTCGGCAAGTTCCTCGGTGCGTTCGTCTTCATGCTGGCGATGATCGGGCTGGCCGGCATGTACCCGGTGTTGCTCGCGATCTACGGCAATCCCGAGATCGGCGTGATGCTCTCGGGGTACCTGGGTTTGCTTCTGCTGGCCACTGCCTTCGTCTCGGTGGGGCTGCTCACTTCCTCCTTCACGGATAACCAGATCATCGCGGCTGTGAGCTGTCTGGTGGCGCTCTTGCTCCTGTACGTGATCGCGTGGCCGGCAGACACCGCGGGCGAACTGCTCGGCTCGATTCTCAAGTACTTGTCGCTCACGGAACACTTCAACGAGATGGTCAAAGGGCTGATCGACACGCGCGATCTCGTGTACTTCGCGACGGTCACCGTCCTTGCCCTGTTCTTGACACAGCGGTCGGTCGAGTCGGTTCGGTGGAGGTGAGCGGCATGCGGCGCGCGAACTCCCTGCTCGGCCTGGTCGGCGTCATCCTCCTCTTGTTCGCTGGCGCCGCGGCGCTGTTCACGCGCATGCGGACGGGAGTCGATGTATTTTACGTCACCGTCCACGCGGGCTTCGGCGCTCTGGCGCTGATTGCCTACCTCAGCGCGGGCCTGGAGGCGCTCCGAGAGACCGTCAGCCAGCGATCCACCCGTTACGGCGCGAACGTCCTGGTGTACGCGGCTACGTTCGTCGCGGTCCTGGGCTTGCTGAATTTCGTGTCGGCCCGGCACCACCGCCGGGTCGATATGACCGAGGCGGGCGTCTACAGCCTTTCGCCACAGTCGAAAAAGGTCGTCGAAGGTCTGGAGAAAGACCTCACCTTGCGGGCCTTCGTCGAGGGGGGATCGAATGCGCAGCTGGAGGACTTGCTCGAGAGCTACCGCTACGCGTCGGGGAAAGTGTCGTACCAGGTGATCGATCCCGACCGCGACCCTGTGGCGGCGGAACAGTACAAGGTCACCTCCTATAACACGGTCCACGTCCAGTACGGCGACCAGAGCACGCTGGTCACCCAGGCCACCGAGGAGAACATCACGAACGCGATCATCAAGGTGACCCGGGGCGAGAAAAAGATGATCTGCTTTGTGGACGGACACGGCGAGCCGAGCGTGGACGATCGGCAAGACGCGCGCGGTTTTGCCGCGGCGAAGAGCGCGCTGGAGAACGAGAACTACCAGACGAAGAAGGTCTTGCTTGCCACGATGGAAGGGGTCCCGGCGGAATGCCACGCGCTGCTGATCGTGGCGCCCGAGAAGCCGTACCTGCCGAGCGAGATCGAGGCAATTCGCGCCTACCTGCAAAAGGGCGGGCGGCTGCTGGCGATGATCCCGCCTCGCAAGGGGCAAGACATCAAGCCCCTTCTGGCGGAATGGGGCGTCAAGGTGGGCGACGACGTCGTCGTCGACCAGGTGCTGCGGCTGTTCCAGGGGCCGGCCTTGGGGCTGGAGCCGCTCGCAAACACGTACGGCAGCCACGAGATCACCCGCGGGTTCCGCCAGCTCACGATCTTTCCCATGACGCGCTCGGTCAGCGCCGACGCTGCTGGGAAGAAGGGGATCCAGGCCGTGGAGCTGGTGAAGACCTCGCCCTCGAGCTGGGCGGAAACCGATCTCGATAGCCTTTTCCAGCGGCGGGAGGTGTCTCTGGACCCGAGCGCCGACCGCAAAGGGCCAGTCCCCATCGCCGTGGCCGTTACCGCCAAGTTGGATCAGATGGGCAACGGCAAGGGAGAAGCGCGGCTCGTGGTGTTCGGAAGCGCCGACTTCGCCGATAACCGCAACCTCGAAGGCACGTACTACAACCGCGATCTCTTCCTGAACTCCGTGGGCTGGCTGGTCGGGGAGTCCGACCTCGTGTCCATTCGCCCCCGCACGCTGCGCGCCTCGCGGGCCCAGTTCACCCAAGAGCAGGGCACGGTCATTTTCTATCTCTCGGTACTGCTCGTTCCCGAGTTGCTGCTCATCGCGGGGCTCTCGGTGTGGTGGCGGCGCGCGAACGCGTGACCGCGGCCGCGGTGCGGCGGTGAGGACCTCCGTGTGAGGGCGCAATGCGGTTTCGGAACACGCTGATCCTGTTGCTGGTTCTCGTGGGCCTCGCAGCGTACGTGTACTTCGTCGAGTACCCGGCGTCCGAGCGAGAGGGCAAGAAGAAGACGCTGTTCGAGTTCTCGACGGACGACGTCACCGCGCTCACGCTCGCGTATCCCGACCGGGAGATCGCGCTGAAAAAGGCCGACGGCCACTGGCGTCTCGAGCGGCCGCTGCAGGCGGAGGCCGACGAGAGCGCGGTGACCAACCTCCTGCGGACGATCGCGGAATGCGAGGTGAAAAAGACCGTGGAAGAAGAGCCGAGCGATCTGGCGAAGTTCGGGCTCGATGCTCCGGCCAGCCGGATCCGCGTGACGCTGAAGGATCGGGAGCTGCCGGAGATCCGAGTCGGGAAAACGACGCCGATCGGGTATTCGGCATACATCCAGCGGGCGGACGAAAAGAAGGTGCTGCTGACCACGGGCGGGTTCCGAACCGCCGTCGACAAGAAGGTGAAGGACCTGCGCGACAAGACTGTGCTGCAGATCGCCGAGGAGAGCGAGGTGCACAAGATCCGCCTGGAGGGCGAGGGCCGGGCCGTGACGCTCGAGAGGAAAGACGGCCAGTGGCGGCTGGTGGAGCCCATCGAGGCTGCGGCAGACCCGGCCACCGTGCGCAGCTTCCTCGCGACGGTTCGCTCCTTGCGCGCGGTCGACTTTCCTGACGATAACCCGAGCGAGCTCGGCAAGTACGGCCTCGATGCCCCGCGGCGCATCGTGACCGTGTGGCAGGGCAAGGAAAACGACCAGCGGCAACTCTTGCTGGGCAAAGAGAACGAGCAGAAGCAGTTGTTCGTCAAGGCCGGAAACCGTCCGAACATCTACGCGGTGAGCGATTGGGTCTACCGGGATCTCGACAAGAACCCGACGGACTTCCGGGACAAAACCGTGCTCGCGTTCGACAAGGACAAGGCGCGGTCGATCGAAGTCCGGAGAAGCGACGGCAACGCCTTCAAACTGGTTCGCACCGACGGCGACCAGTGGACGGTGGAAAACGCTCCCGGGAAGGTGGCGCAGACGCGGGTGAACTATTTCGTGAGCGACTTGCATGACTTGAAGGGCTACGACCTCGCCGCGGAGGGCTCGCTGGACTGGAAAAGCCTTGGCCTCGATCCGCCGGCCCTCGCCATCACTGTCCGCGGGGAGGGAGATGCCGAAATCGGCACTGCGTGGATCGGGCAGCGCGAGCGCGAGGGGAAGAAGGAATACACGGCGGCGCGCGCGAACGGGAACGTCGCCTTCCTCATCCGCGACTACCTGTACACGCGCCTGGACAAGCGGGTGCAGGACTTCGTGGAGCAGCCCACACCGACGCCTACGCAGGCGAGCGCACAAGCCGAGACGGGCGGCCAGGACCAGGCCGGACAAGAGGGCGAAATCGAGGAGGAAGGCATCGAGGGGGACAACGGGGAGTCCGACTGACCCGGCTGCTGCGGGAACCGCGGGAAGATCGCCGCTGGGATCTTTCCCGCGCGGTCACAGGATCTCTCTCAGCGCGGCGAGGAGAGCCTCGATTTCCGCATCGGTGCCGACCGTGATCCGCAGCGCATCGCAGAGATCGGGTGCAGGGAAGTACCGCACCAGGATACCGCGCTGCTTGAGGGCTCGATATACGGGCTCCTGGTTGACCCCGGGGCGCCGTGCCAGTACGAAGTTCGCCTGGCTCTCGGGCACCGAATAGCCGAGTGCGCGAAGGCTCGCGGCCAATCGGGCCCGGCTGCGGCGAATCTTCTCGGCGTTCGCGCGCATCCAGTGCTGGTCTTCGAGGGCCGCGACGCCCGCGGCGATCGCGACGCGGCTCACGTTGTACGAGTCTTTCACTTTGCGCAGTTGCCCGATGATGGGCGGCCGGGCGAAGGCCAAGCCGATGCGCATGCCTGCGAGCGAGTACGATTTCGAGAGCGTGCGCAGCACCACGATGTTCGGGTGCTCGCGAACCAGCGCCAGAGCGTTGCCGTCGGCGAAGTCCGCATACGCCTCGTCGATCACTAGCAGTCCGGAGACCTCCTGTGCCAGGCGCCCCAGCTCGGCGGCTGGGACGTGGGTGCCCGTGGGGGAGTTGGGATTGCAGACGATCGTAAGCGACGCCTCGGCGCTCTTTAGACCCGGGGGCAGGGAGAAGTCGGCGGGGAACGGAATGCGCACGGCGACGCCTTCCTGAACGGCGACGAGGGTGTCGTACAGGCTGTATGTCGGAACCGGGTAGGCGACGCGGTCGCCGCGCCCCACGCACGCGCGCATGAGCATCGCGAGCAATTCGTCCGAGCCGTTGCCAACCAGCACCTCGTCGGGGTCGAGGCCGAACTGCCGCGCGGCGGCGCGGCGCAGTTCGCTGGCCGAGGGGTCGGGGTAGAGGCGGATGTCTGCGGTTGCCGCGGCGCGAATGGCATCGAGAACGCGCGGAGAGGGCGGATAGGGGTTCTCGTTGGTGTTCAGCTTGATGAAGCGGCCATCCTGTGGCTGCTCGCCGGGCTCGTAGGGCTGGAGTTCGCGCAGAACGCTCCGCCAGGGCGTCATGCCGCGAGACTACCAGAAGGCCGGCGGCTGCAAAAAGGCCGGTGCCCCGCAGCGGGCTCGCGCGTCGCTTGCAGCCCAACTCCCGGCAGCTCACAATGGCGGCGTGGCTATTCCGGACAGCGAGCGCCTGATCGCGTTCGAGGCCGCCCTGCGCGAGCTCGCCGAGCTGCAAGCCGTGGCGGCTCGGTATCGCCCCCTCTCGATCTTCGCGCGCGGCTTTCTCGCGCGACTGCACGACCTGGGCGCGCGCTTGCGCGGGGAAGCGCGCCGGGCGCGCTTGGCCGAGGAGGCGGTCGCCGGCGCAATCGCCGAGGTGCGCTCCCTGCGCGATCACTGCTTGCAGCGGCTCACGTCGGCTTTCTACCGAGAGGTGTGCTCTGCGTATCGGGGGGGACAGCAAGAGGTGTTGCGGCGCCTAGTGCCCGAGCTCTTGGACGAAGTGGAAGTAGCCGAAACGGCGGGGCCGCTTTTTCAGTCCCTTTCTTTGGCCAGCCGCGACCGGCCGATAAAAGGCGGGCACTTTGGCGCCCCGGACGAGGTGGCCGAGCGGCTTTGCCGGTTGCGGGACGAGGGCCTCGTGCCGGAACCGGAATCGAGCGCGTGGTGGGATGCCGACCTGCCGGTTCTGTTGTTCGTCGAGGACCCGCATGCCCTCGACGCCGTGGCCGCGATCGAAGTGGAGCGGCTGCCCGAAGGGGTCGCGATCTTCCGCGGCCCTGACACCGTGCAGGTCTTCGCGCCGCGGCTGCGCTGCGATTTCTCGGTCGTCCTCGCACCGGCGTGCAGCGACCCGTGGTGGGAGGCGACGAACACCTCGTACGCAGAGTACCGAGACGCGTTGTGCGTGGCCCTCTCCTCCCGGGGCATCCCGGCGCGGGTGGGCTTTGCGCGGTAGAAGTTCCGTCTTGAATTGCCCCCGCGCGTTGTGGTGAAGTCTGGGGTGCTTTCGGCGAGGGGAGGCCTTGAGCACGTCGCGGGGAACTCCTGCGCAGAGGCGCCCGCCGCGGGCCGCGCCGCTTTCGAATTTTTGGGCTCGCACGGAAGGCCGCGCAGGCGCCGCCCAAGCGGAACAGCCGCCGGCCCACTGGACCGAGCCAACTACCTTGCCGTGGGCGCTGCGGGCGGCGCTCGAAAGAGAGCAGCGCAGGCGCAAGCACCTGGAAGAAGTTGCAGGCGCACTGCAGCGGCTGTTTGCGAGGGTGTTCGACGATTCCCCGGTGGGCATGGCGCTGGTAACGCTGGACGGCGTGGCCCTTGCCGTGAACCCGGCGCTAGCGTCTTTTCTCGGCTACCCGCCCCGAGAATTGGCAGGCCGTTCGGTCGCAGAAGTCACGCCGGCTGAGGAGCTGCCGTTCGCTCGGGAATGCCTTCTCCGGGCACTTGAGAGCGGGGCAGACCGGTACTGGCTGCACAAACATTACATCCACAAGGCGGGACACTTGGTGCCGGCTGTGGTAACCGTGTCGCTCGTGCGCACCGAGGCAGGCCAGCCGTTGACGGTATTCACACAGGTCGAGGCTGCTTTTGACGGCCGGCGACTGCCGCTGCGGTCGGCGGCGCCCATGGTCTCCGCGGCCGAGCTCTACGGCCGCCTGTCCCCGCGCGAGCGCCAGGTGCTGGGTTATGTGATCGCCGGGCAGACGAGTGCGGCAATCGCGGAGCGGCTCCGGATCAGCCCGCGCACGGTGGAGGTGCACCGGCGCTCGGTGATGCGCAAGATGGAGGCGCGCTCCGTGGCCGAGCTGGTGCGAACCGCGTTGCACCTGCCGGTGGAACCGGAGCTCCAGGGCGACCGCTTCACGTGGCCTGGGCTGGACTTCTGAGCGCCGTAGATGGGTGCGGGGGAGGAAATTCGCT
>JBBIUR010000034.1:10468-22897 GCA_037440145.1 Myxococcales bacterium
CCGGCTACGGAGGAAGTGCTGGCCACTTTCCCACCGGCAACCCCTCGGGAACTCGAGCAGGCGCTCGCGGCGGCGGCTGCCGCGTTTCGCGAGTGGCGCGCGGCATCGTTCGAGCACCGCGGGGCATTGCTCCAGAAAGCTGCGGCCTACCTGCGGGCGCGCTGCGGGGAATTGGCAGCGGAGATCACTGCGGAGATGGGAAAGCCGATCACGGAGGCAGAGGCGGAGATCCAGAAGTGCGCCTGGGTGTGCGAGTACTACGCCGAGAAGGGAGCTGCGTTTTTGGCCGACCAGATCCGCGAGTCGAGCGGCCGGGAGGCCTACGTGCGGTTTCTGCCCCTGGGCCCGATCCTAGCCATCATGCCGTGGAATTTCCCCTTCTGGCAGTTGATGCGCGCTGCTGCCCCGGCGCTGATGGCCGGCAACGTTGTGCTGCTGAAGCACGCCTCGAACGTGCCGCAGTGTGCGCTGGCAGCCGCGGAGCTGTTCCGCGCCTGCGACTTCCCACCGGGGACCTTCCAGACCCTGTTGCTGGGCGGAGCGGCGGTTCGATCGCTGATCGAAGACCCGCGCATCGCCGCCGTCACGCTCACCGGCAGCGATATCGCCGGAGCTGCTGTGGCAGAGGCAGCGGGGCGTGCGATCAAGAAAACCGTCATGGAGCTCGGAGGGTCGGACGCGTTCATCGTCCTGGAAGACGCAGACCTGGATGCTGCCGCCGAGACAGGGGCGCGCGCCCGGTTCCAGAATGCGGGTCAGAGCTGCATTGCCGCGAAGCGCTTTATCGTCGCTGCCAGTGTCTTTGACCGCTTCCTGGAAAAGTTCGCCGCGACAGCGGAGCGCTTGCGGATGGGCGATCCGATGGATCGGCAGACGGAACTGGGGCCGCTGGCACGTGCGGACTTGCGCGACGGCTTGGAGGCGCAGATCCGTGCCTCGGTCGCTCGCGGGGCGCGGGTGTGCACCGGCGGCGTGCGGCCCGAGGGCCGGGGGTACTTCTTTCCGCCGACGGTCTTGACGGACGCCACGCCCGACTGCCCCGTGTGGCGCGAGGAAGTCTTCGGGCCGGTTGCCGTCATCGCCAGGGCCCGAGATGCCGACGAGGCAATCGAGATGGCGAACGACTCCGCGTTCGGCCTGGGCTGCAGTCTCTGGACCGCGGACGCCGAGCGAGCGTGTCAGTTGGCTAGGCGCATCGAGGCCGGCATGGTGTTCGTGAACGGCATGGTCGTGTCGGATCCACGGCTTCCCTTCGGGGGTGTGAAGCGCTCGGGATACGGGCGCGAGCTGTCGGAGTTCGGCATCCGGGAGTTCACTAACATCCAGACTCTTTGGATTGGCCCGAAACGGGAGTGACGGCCTGGCGTGACGGAGCGCGTTTCCGTGCCCTCGTTGGGGGCGCTTGCGCGCCGGTGGATGCCGGTGGGGCTCTGCCTGGTCGTTCCCTGGGTTTGGTGGCACTACAAGCTCGGGGCTGCTGCGGCGCGCGCGTCGGTGAACTTCTGGAATGCCGACCAGTTCTTCTACACCGTTCCCGCGGTTGCGTACGCGCGCTGGATGCTGCGGCAGGGCATCGTGCCTCTGTGGAACCCGTACCAACTCTGCGGCGCTCCGTTCCTCGCCGTGCAACTGCACGGCATGCTCTACCCGCCACACCTGCTGGCGGCCGTGCTGCCGATGGCGGCGTGGGCGCGCGCCATGCTCGTGGGACACTTTGCCCTCGGAATGGCGGGAGCGTGGTGGTGTGCGCGCATCTTTGGTGCGGCGCGGCTAGCAGCGCTTTTGGCGGGGGTGGCGTACGCGCTCGGAGGCTCGCTCGCCGGCCTCGGTATGACTTCCATGCACCCGGCGCTGGTCTCCGCTGCCTGGTTTCCCTGGCAGCTCGGGCTCACGCGCGCTTTGCTTCGGGCCGAGCGCGCATGGAGGTGGCGGGCCGCAGCCCTCGGCGCGACCATAGCCCTCTCGTTTCTCGGCGGCCACCCGCAGTACGTCGTCATGGCTGCGCACCTGTGTGGTCTCTACGCGCTGCTGCACGCGCTGGTGCTGACCTGGCGCACAGGATTCGGAGTCGCCGCCGGGCGGATGCTCCGGTTTGCACTCGCCGCGGCGGTGGCTATCGGGCTTGCAGGGGTGCAGCTGCTGCCGACCGCGGAATTGATGGCCCGGAGCCAGAGGCAGCCTGGTGCTCTGCTGGCCGCCGCGGCGAACGATCCCTTCGGGTACGTCACCCCCAGGGGGATTTTGCAGTCTCTTCTCTACCCCACGTTCCGGCCCGGAGGGTTGCCCGGTGAGGCCCATGTGGGCACTGCGGCCCTTGCCCTCGCCGTCTTGCCCTTCTTTAGCGGCCGGTACCGCGCGCGCGCCGCGTTCCTCTGGCTCGCGGCAACGGCGGCATGGGGTATCGCCCTAGGGAATCGGTTTCCCCTCTTCCGCTGGTACCTTTGCGTTCCGGGAGCGAGCCTGTTTCGCATCCCGCAGCGGTACTCCGTCGTTGCGGGGCTTTGCCTTTCGCTGTCGGGGGCTCTAGGGGCGAGCTCGTTGGCGCGCCGCCGGACAGCGCGGGCAGTCGGGGCTTGTCTTGCGGCCGCGGCAGCGTTGCCCGCGGCGCTCTGGTCGATTGCGTACTTCGCGGTGGCCTGGACGGACTACGATGCCCGCGGCTCGTGGGCCTTGCTCCGTCACGGCGCGCTTTTTCTCGGCTGGGGGCTGCTTTTCGCACTGCCGGGCCTGCGCGCTAGCCGGCGCTGGCGGCACGCGCTCCTGCTGCTCCTCGCGGGCGCCACTGCCTGGGAGCTTTACGGCGCCGCAGACCTGCGCTGGGCGGTGCCCGCAACGAACCCGCAGGCACTGCGGCTTCCGGTAAAGGCAATGCAGTTCCTGCACGAGCGCCAGGGATACAGCCGTCTTTTCGCCGCGAATTCCCCGTCTGCCGACTTCCCGCGGCGAATTCCCCTGAAGGTCGGAATGCTCGCGGGCCTTTACAGCATTTCGGACTACGAGAACCTTTTCGACTACCGCTACGCACAGATACTGGACCGCTTCGGGCTGCCCCGCATGCCCGGCTCTGCGCATATGGGGCCGTTTGTCGAGCGCCTGGGAGCGCGGGAAACGCTCTTTTTGCGACTGCTTGGCGTGCGCTTCGTCCTGGCGCGCCGCGATGTGCGGCTCCCCATCGAGCTCCCGCTCGTTTATCGCGATGCCCAATACGAAGCGTACGAGGTTCCCGACCCTCTGCCGCGAGTGTATGTCGCCCGCGCGGTGCGCGCCGCTCCCTCGCCGCAGGCCGCCCTGCGGGCAGTGCTGGGCGATACCGAGTTTTTGCTCGACCGCGGAGCGATCGTGGAAGGGCCAGCTCCGCTGGGGATGCAGTCCGGCGGCGGCACCGCCGAGATTGTGCGGTACCGCCCCCACAGCGTGGAGCTTCGAGCCGAATTGGATCGGCCGAGCCTCGTCGTTCTTCTGGACCAGTTCGACCCCCACTGGAAAGTCGCAATCGACGGCAGGGCGGCAGAAGTCGTGCGCGCGAATTACATCTTCCGCGGCGTGTGGGTTCCGGCCGGCACGCACCAGGTTCGCTTTGCTTACCACCCGCTGCCCGTGTACGCGGGTGCTGCCCTCACAGCAGGAACCCTCTTCGCCCTTCTGGCCGCGGGGTGGGCCACCGTGCGGCGCAGCGGCGCGGCTTCAGGTGGCGGGCTTGCGGCCGAGGCCGCGCCAGCCGCTCCCGTGCCGGAGTTGAATGCTCTCGGGAATCAGCCCGGCGACGCGAAAGAGTGATTCGAACTCCTCCCGATTGCAGTAACGCGCGGCGGGGGCCACCAAGTGGTCGAACACGGTGCAGTGGACGAGGGAAAACGGGAACGAGCTGAGCTGGTGCAGGTAGCTGAATCCCGGAAGCCGCGCGCGCAGCCAGGGGACGCGAGCGGCCGGGCGATAGACGGCGCGGCCGAGCGCAACGAGCATGGCCGCGGGCAGCCAGGTTAGGGCGCGCAGGAGGGGGAAGGGAAGGCGGGAAGTGACGCGCCGGCGGACCGGGTCCACGACCTTTGTGATCCACCCCCCCGCCTCGGCTGCGTACACCCACGCGAACAGCAATCCGCCCGGCCGCAGCAGCCGCGCCAGCGCTGCAAAACCCGCTTCGGGGTCTGGGATCTGGTTTAGCACTCCGATCGAATAGATGAGATCGATCGAACCGCGGAGCGGCGGGCGCCGGAGGTCGCCCTGGATGAAGTGGACGCGCTCCTCCTCGCCGGCATACCGGCGCGCGACGTCCACTGCCTCGCTCAGGTCGAGCGCGAAGACGGCCGCTGCTCCGAAGCGCGCCGCTTCGCGCGCGTGCCGGCCCATCCCGCACCCCGCGTCGACGACGCGCTTGCCCGCGAAATCCTGCGGGCTCAGGGGCGCGATCCACTCCAGAAAGTGATTTCGGGCCTGTTCGTAACGCACGGGAAAGCGCGACCACTCGTAAGCGAATGCGGCGGCGATGCGGGCGTCGGTCGCGCGCAGCGGCTCCGGAAGCATGCGGGGGATGCCGTCGCGGATGGAGTAGCTCCGGCGGCACCCGGTGCAGGCAAGGGTACCCGACAGGATCTCCGCGCCGCGCTCTGCCCCGGCGCGCAGGGTAACGGGAGAGCTACAGGCAGGGCAGACCAGCTCCTCGAGCAGCTCCGGTTTCACCGGGGCTCGCGTGCCACACGGCGGTCCGCGGCGCAAGGACCGGCGTCAGCGCTGCGGTTTCACCGCCGTTACGGTCACGATGTCGAAGAGGTTGACGGGAACGGCGAGGGCGTGGAGCCACGACAGCCGCAGTAGCCACTGCACGGATCGCGTGCTGCCGCCGAGCGACTTGACGAGGCGTTCGACCAAGTACGCCGGCGTGTACCGCGCCCCGGCGCGGCTGGCCGCGCGGCGCTCCAGGCCGGCGCGGGTGAGCACGAGGTCGAGCGTGTCCAGGGAGAAAAAATAGCGGTGCTCGGGGGGATTCAAGAGATGCCAGTACCGCCCGCTCCAGCGCGCGCACGCGCTGGAAATGTCGCCGGTGCTGAGGGCGACGGAGCCGCCGGGCCGCAGGATGCGGCGGACTTCCCGCAGCGCTGCTACCGGATCCGCCAGATGCTCGATCGCGTCCCACATGGTGACGGTGTCGAACGTTTCCGAGGCGAACGGCAGGTGCGCGGCGTCCGCGACCGCGACCGGAAGGCCGCGCGCCCGGGCGGTGCGGCATGCGGAGCTGGAGATATCGCAGCCGATCGCGCGGAAGCGCTCGCGCGCCGCGGCGAGAAAGACTCCGGGGCCACAGCCCACGTCGAGCAGGCGCTCGCCGGGGGGCAGGCGCGCCAGCCGATCTCGCGCCGTGCGGCGCAGCGCCGTCTCCATCGCGCAGTAATTCGTGTAGCCAGCGGGATCGTGACCGGAAAAATAGCCCTCATTGTAGAAGGCCGCCGCCTGCTTGGCGGGCCACGAGCCGGCGGTAAACACGAGCCCGCAGTGCCCGCACCGGCAGATGCGCCAGCCGCGCTTGGCGAGCCAGAAGTCCGTGGCCGCTGCTCCACACAGTGGGCACGGCGGGCCGGGCAGCGCGCTGCAGCCCTCGCGCCACAGGAGGACCCGCAGCCGAACGATGTCGAGCGCGGCGCGGGGGATGCGCCGCAGGATTCCCCAGGGAGGCTTCCGCGTTTCCCTCACCTCCACCGGCAGCTCCACGATTCGCAATCCGGCGCGCTGGGCGCGCAGGATCAGCTCGGTATCGAACAGGTGGTGGTCGAATCGGACGCGTTCGGCGAGCGCCCGCAGCTCCGGGGAATACCGCCAGAGCTTGATCCCGTGCGTGTCGCTGACCCGCAGCCCGAAGAGGGCTCGCAGCGCGATGCGGAATCCCTGGGAGATGCACCGGCGCAAAAAGGCGCGCCGGTCGGTAGAAAGCAGGAGGTTTTTCGAACCGATCACGATGTCGAACCGGTGCTGTGCGAGCGCGTACGCGTCGCGCAGAAAAGCGAGGTCCCAATAGTCGATGTCGAAGTTCACGACCCGTTCGCCGCGCGCAGCGCGCATTCCGGCCCGCAGCGCGCGGCCGTAGTTCGCCTCGGGCAGCTTTTCGAGGCGGAGCTCGGGGATCTGCTCGCACAGCGCGCGGGCAACCTCGCCGGTGCTGCCGTTCTCTACGAGCACGATCTCGAAGCTCTTGCCGAACTCGCGCAGGCCCTGTGCCATCTCCGCGAGCACTGCGGGCAGCAAGGCGGCTTCGTTGTGGACGGGGATGACCACGGAAAGGTCGACGGCCGCCATCTCAGAGGCACCGCGCTCCTTGCCGCGCGGTAACAGACTGCGCGCCGAACTGTCAATGCCGCGGGCGGAAGTGTCGTGGGCACCGAAAAAAGTCTGGCTCCTGGGCGGGCAAAGATCCTACTCCCTTCGAAGGAGACCTTTCTGCGCGTGTTTTTCCTCTTATCTTTCGCCGCGCCGTAGCGCGCAATGGGGACGGTGGCGGAAGCTGCAACTGCGGAATGCAGCGGGAAGACCACCTGTGAGCCTGTGCGGGGCAGCCGCTTGCGGTGTGACCCGGTGCCCGGCACAGCCCCGGGACTCTCCCACTCCAGTGTGCGGTGAGGCGGCTGGCGAGCTCGCGGCGGCATCGCGAAACCAGCTTGGCCCGCCGCGCCCGCGGACAATTTCGAAGTCGAGTCCTGCGGGGGGCTCCCCCGCTCAACCCAGGCGCTTGCGAAAACTCAAACTCGCTACCGCGAGGATCGCGGCGCCGTACGCGAGCAGGATCAGAGCTTCGTCCCAAAGCTCCGCCCAGCCAACGCCCTTCAGGAAGATTCCCCGCACGATGGTCATGAAGTAGCGCAGCGGCACGGCATACGTGAACCACTGTGCAGCGCGCGGCATGCTCGCGATCGGAAAGATGAAGCCGGAGAAGAACATGTTAGGCAGGATGATGAACTGCCCGGTCATCGATGCCTGCTGCTGCGTGTTCGAAACCGTCGAGGCGAGCAGTCCCATGCCCAGGCACGCAACGATGAAAAGGCCCGACATGGCGAAGAGCAGTAGCAGGGTGCCGCGAACGGGGACGCGGAACCAGAACGTAGCGGCCAGAAGGACCACGGTCATGTTCGTGTACCCGAGGGCGACGAAGGGCACGGCTTTGCCGAGGATCAGTTCGAAGGGGCGAATCGGGGTGACCACGAGCTGCTCCATCGTGCCCTGTTCTTTCTCGCGCACGATCGCGACCGCGGTGAGAATGACCAGCGACTCCATCAGCAGCACGGCAATGATCCCCGGCACCATGAACCGCACGCTGCGGAGTTCCGGGTTGAACCAGACACGGGGCTCGACCGCGACCACCCGCCCCCGCACCACTGCCGGCCGTGCCCCGCGACCGGGGAAGACGACGTCGACGGCCTGCGTCGCCGTGACCTGCTCGAGGTATGCGGCGGCGATCGTGGCGGTGTTGGAGTTCGCGCCATCCACGGCGGCCATCACCTGCGCGGGCTCCCCCCGCTTGAGCCGCGACGAGAAGTCGGGCGGGATCGCGAGCACGAGCCGGGCCTCGCCCCGCTCGAGCAGGCGGTCGGTATCCCCGGCCGCAGTGCACTGAGCGCTGATCCGGAAATAGCCGCTGCGCAAGAGCTGCTCAGCATACGCCCGGCTTTGTGGCGAGCGATCGTAGTCGCAGATCGCCAGGTCGATGTTGTCGATGTCGGTAGCTACCACGTAGCCGAAGATCAGCAACTGGATGAGGGGCATGACGAGGATGAGGCCGAACATTCTCCGGTCGCGCCGGATCTGGATGACCTCCTTGCGCACGACATGAGCGATACGGGAGAGCGAGGCGCGCATGGGTATCAGTCCAGCGTGCTGCGGAACCGGGAGGCGCTCACCTGCGTGATCGCCCCAGCAAAGACGGCCAGCATCAGTGCCTCCGGCCAGAGGACGCTCAGGCCCACGCCTTTGAGATAGATGCCGCGAATCGCGGTGACGAAGTACCGGCCCGGAAAGAGGTAGCTCACGGCGCGGATGGCGACGGGCATGTTTTCCAGGGGGAAGACGAAGCCCGAGAGCAGCACCGACGGCAGCAGCGACAGGAAAACGGCGGCGATCATCGCAACGCGCATGTTGTTCGCCAGCGTGGAGACGAAAACCCCCAACCCCAGAGAACCCGTGAGGTAGAGGAGCGAGAAGAAGGCGAGCTGGAGGAGGTTGCCCCGGATGGGCACGCCGAAGAGGACGTATCCCGTGGTCACGATGATCGCGAGATCGGCGAACGCGAGGAACACATAGGGCACCATCTTGCCGATGATCATCTCGGCAGGGCGAATCGGGGAGGTGAGGATCTGTTCGATCGACCCGCGCTCTTTCTCTTTCACGATGCTGAAGGCCGTGAGAACCGCGCCGACGATCATCATGATTACGGCAATGATGCCCGGGACAATGAAGTGGACGCTTTTCAGCTCGGGGTTGAACCAGACCCGGCTGCGCACTTCGATCGGCGGGGCCGCGGAGCGGCGCTGCAGGGATGCGTTGTATCGCTCGGCCATGGCGAGCACGTAGCTCTGGGCGATCGTGGCTGTGTTGGAGTCGGAGCCGTCGACGATGGCCTGCACGCGTGCGGGCAGGCCGCTGCGCAGCCGCGCGCCGAAATCCGGTGGCAGAATGACGGCAATGCGGCTGCGGTCGGTGTGCAGGTCGCGGTCCACGTTGCGCTCGTCTCGCGCCCAGCGGACGAGCGTGAACGAGCCCGAGCGGATCAGCTCGTTCGCGAAGCTGCGGCTCTCCGGGGTTTCGTCCCAATCGAGGATTGTCAGCGGGACGTGCTCGACGTCGTAGCGAATGCCGTAGCCGTACATGAGCAGCATGCTCACCGGCCACAAGAGGCTCAGGGCAAGACTGCGCCGGTCGCGGCGGATGTCGATGAGTTCCCGCCACATCACCGCTCGGATGCGCCGCAGGGAGAGAGGCCGCGCGACGGTCATACTGGCTTCACCCCACTGGGGATCCCGAAAGCCGCTCCTCCTCACCGCTCGCCTGAATGACCGCGACGAAAGAATCTTCCAGCGAGGGTTCGACTCTCTCGATGCGCTGGACGCGCAGGCCGCGGGCCCCGAGGCGGTCGCGGACGGCGGCGCGCCCGGCCGGTTCGGAAACGGCCACCACGTGCAGGGAGGAGCCGAACAGTGCGACACTCGCCACCTCGGGCGCGCCCCGGAGCGCCGCGTACGCCGCCATCAGGTCGTCGCACTCGACCTCCAGCAGCGTCTGCGCCATCGTCTGGCGCTTGAGCGATGTGGGACTGCCCGATGCGACCACGCGGCCGTTGTAAATGAGCGCCAGGGCGTCGCAGTGCTCCGCCTCGTCCATGTAGTGCGTGGTGACGAAGACCGTGATCCCCCGGCTGGCGAGCTCCCCGATGAGGTCCCAGAAATTGCGGCGCGAGACCGGGTCGACGCCGGATGTGGGCTCGTCTAGAAACAGGACGGGCGGCTCGTGCAGCACGGCGCAGCCCAGAGCCAGCCTCTGCCGCCAGCCCGCGGCTAGGTCGCTAGTGCGCACGTGCTCGCGGCCGCGCAAGCCCGCCATCTCCAAGGCCCAGTCGATTCGCTGGCGCCGCTGCGCCCCGTGCACGTTGTAGATGCCGGCGAAGAAGTCGAGGTTTTCCAGCACGGTCAGGTCCTCGTAAAGGGAGAACTTCTGCGACATGTACCCGAGGTGGGCTTTCACTTTTTCGGGCTCGCGCCGCAAGTCGTATCCGGCCACCGTGCCCTCGCCTTCGGTCGGCTCCAGGATGCCGCAGAGCATCCGGATCGTCGTGGATTTGCCCGCGCCGTTGGGTCCGAGGAACCCGAACACCGTGCCGGCCCTCACTTGAAGGTCGATGCGATCGACGGCCACGAAGTCGCCGAACCGGCGCGTGAGACCGCGGACGTCGACGGCGAGTTCGGCGCTCATCGTTCCGAGGGCGCCGCGGCTGGCTGCCGCGGCGCCAGGGCCAGGAAGACGTCCTCTAGCGACGGCTCGCGCAGCCGCCACTCCTCAACCGAGACGCCGGCCGCACGCACTGCAGCGAGGGCCGCCTTGATGTCGAGGCCGGCTTTGGGAAGCGCGAGGTGGAGGCGATCGCCGAACAGCACCGCCTCGCCCGGAGCCCCTCGCTGGCGCAGCCGGCGCTGCGCGGCGCGCGCGTCGGCGCAGCGCAACTCGAGTACCGCGGTGCCGAGCTGTTCTTTGAGCTGCCTGGGAGTGCCGCAGGCGATCAGCCGGCCGTCCAGCAGAAAGCCCACCCGGGTGCAGCGCTCCGCCTCGTCCATGTACGGCGTAGAGACGAAGATCGTCGTGCCGGCCTGCAACAGGTCGTACAGGATGAGCCAGAAATCGCGGCGCGATATGGGGTCGACGCCGATGGTGGGCTCGTCGAGCAAGAGGATTTCGGGCCGGTGCACCAGGGCGGCCGCAAGGCTGAGTTTCTGGCGCATGCCGCCAGAGAGGTGGCCCGTCAGCCGATCCTGGAATGGCGCCAGGCGGCTGAACTGCAGGAGCTGCGCGATGCGCTGCCGGCGGGCGCCGCGGGGTACCCGCCACACCTCGGCGACGTACATGAGGTTTTCCAGGACGGTGAGGTTCATGGACAGGCTGAAGCGCTGCGACATGTAACCGATCTTGGCTTGCGCGGCGGTGCGCTCCGTCGCGATGTCCAGACCGTCGAGGAGCACGTGCCCCGCAGTGGGGCGCAGCAGGCCTGCCAGGATCCGCAACAGCGTCGTCTTGCCGGCGCCGTCGGGACCGACCAGCCCGAACAGCTCGCCGCGCCGCACTGCGAACGTGATGTCGCAAAGCGCCGGCACCGGCCCGTACTGCTTGGCCACGCCGCGCACTTCGATGGCGGGCGCGCCGGGCAGCTCCGGTGCCGGAGCGGGTGTGCCGCCGGCTTCAAGGCTCGGGTGCGGATTCATCGGCGAGAAGGATGGCGTCGGCGGGCATGCCCGGCTTGAGCTGATGGTCGCGGTTCTCGAGCTCGATCTTCACCCGGTAGACGAGCTTCACGCGCTCGTCTGGCGTCTGGATGTTCTTTGGGGTGAACTCCGACTTGTCGGAGATGAAGCTCACCCGGCCGAAAAAAGGCTGGTCGGGAAAGGAATCCACGGTCACCTGGGCTTTCATTCCCAGGCTGACCTTCCCCAGGTCCCGCTCGCCCACGTACACGTTGAGCCAAGGGCGGTCGAGATCGCCGATCGTGCCCACCGGCATACCTGGCTGGACGACCTCCCCCACCTCTCGGCTGGTGGTGAGGACGCGCCCGGAAACGGGCGCGAACAGGCGGCACCGGGAGAGGTTCAGCTCCGCTAGCTCCAGCGCTTTCTCCGCTTCGTGGAGCCGCGCTCGCGCTTCCTCGATTTCCTCGGTCCGGAACCCTTCGCGCAGGACTTCCAGCCGCAGGCGCGCCTGGTCGCGAGCTGCCTGTGCAGCGGCCAGGGCGCTTGCCGAGCGGTCGTATTCGGAAGCCGAGACGATGCCCGCGCGGCGCAATTCGGCAACTCGGCGGTGCTCGGCCCGCCGCAAGCTCAACTCGCTTTCCGCGGCTTCGAGCGCGGCCAGTGCCTGATCGATCTCTTGAGCTCGGGCGCCTTGCAGCAGCAAGCGGTAACGCGCCTCTGCGGCTGCCTTGGCTGCGGTGGCGCGCTCGACCTGCAGCCGGTACTCGCGGTCGTCCAGCCGCGCCACGGGCTCTCCCTTGTCGAGCATGGCCCCTTCCCGCGCGGGGCGTTCGACGATTTTGCCCGGCACTTCGAACGCGACGTCCACTTCGGTGACCTCGATCATCCCCGAGCCGCGAATTCCGCGCGGCCCGCGCTGCATCGCGCCGTACAGGCGCCACCAGGCGACCGTGCCGATGGCGCCGGCAATTGCCATGGCGGCGAGCGCTCCCGTCACGATCCGGCGCATACGCGCCCATAGAAAAACCATACTTGCGCTCTTGGCGCGAGAGCCCCGCGGGCAGGCAGTGGGGGATGGGATTGCGCGCCGCCGGAATGGCACGCTGTGCCTTCCGGCCGCGCGAAAGGGAAGGGGCACGAGAGAGCGGACCGCCTTGCGCCGCCGCGTGTCTCAGGGATTTCGCAGCGCTTCGAGCAGAAAGTCGATGCGGTCGTTTCCCCAGAAGCGCTGGTCGCCGACGACGAAGAACGGGACGCCGAATACCCGGTCCTGCATCGCGAGCTGCAGCGCCTTTGGCACCGACTCCCGGTAGCGCGGATCGTCGAGGGCGGCGAGGAACTCCGCTGTGGAAAGGCCCGCCCGCTCCGCACATGCGGCGAGCACGCGGCGGTCCGAAATGTCCTCGCCGGCGCCCCAGCGGGCTCGAAACACAGCATTTCGGTACGGCCGTTCCTTCCCGTGGTCGCGCGCAAAGTACCAGCCCGCGGCGGCTTCGGTCGT
>JBBIUR010000034.1:22907-24214 GCA_037440145.1 Myxococcales bacterium
GCCCGCTTGGGGGGGTTTCCATTCGAGTCCGAGCCGGCGCGCCCAGCGCGCCGTGTCCTCGTACATGTGCTGGAACTTCCATTCCTGCAGCTGCGCCGCGATCCCCGTCGGCGCGGTACCGAGCTCGCCGGGGGGAACTAGCGGAATGGGAACGAGTGTCGCGCCTGCTGCCGCAACGAGGTCGTCGATGCGGGAATCCGCCAGCGCCGCGTACGGCGAGGCAAAAGCGAAATAGTAGCGCACTTCCCTCTGGCTCATTCCAGCCCTCCCGGCGGCACACGCTACCACCGCAATTCCCCACTGGCTAGAGGAGCGCCGGACCGCGAGCGCAGCGATCCCGCGGCTTCCCGGAGATTTTCGGACCGCCCGCCACCGGCGCCCGGTCTTTCGCGGCGCCGCACCCCTTTCCGTCCTGCGCTTGCGAACATGCGCGGGCCTCCGCGGCGGAGCCGCCCTCTCCGGGTGTCCGCGAGGGATGGCGCGAGGGCCGGGGCCTCTCAAGAGAAGAAACTCACGAGTTTCCCGGCCTGCGCTTCTGCGTCGCGCCGGCCGAGTTCGATCAAGTGCTCGGCGTAGCAGCGGTCGAAAAAGAGATAAGATGCCAGGTCGGCTTCTCCTTCCATTCCCACGCCGGCGTAGCGGACCACACCGCGGCCGAGCCAACCCCGGAGGCCCCCGGTGCGCTTTCTGTGGGCGAAGCACGCGGCTGCAATCTCCCCGAGATCTTCCGACGGCCGAACGAAGACATGCTGCACTACCCGGTAGGGGGTGTTCCGAAGCCGGACGATGGGCCGGTTGATTCTGTCGAGGAAGTCGGGACCGTAGACTTTTGTGCCCGTCTCGAGAATGGCGTTGAACAGCTTGAGCCGGTCCACGTCTGTTTCGATCCGGTCGAGCAGCAGCGCGTCGAGCGCCTTTCCCGCGAGGTAGGTGAGGCTGGTGTAGTTCTGCTCGCGCCGCCGAGCGACGCGATCGTCATCTTCGGTTTTGGGAAGGCCGCGAACGCCCACGATCAGCACGTGGTCGGCGCCGAGCCGCAGAGCAGGGACGAGTGGAGTGTTCAGCCGAAGCCCTCCGTCTGAGTAGAAGCGGCCTCCAATGCGGACGGCGGGAAAGAGGAGGGGGATGGCTGCCGACGCGAGCGCGTGCTCCGGGGCGATGCGCGCCTCGCGCGCGACGACGAAAGGGTCGCGGGTCCATGGCGGGAGGGCGTGCCCCGTATTGTCGACGAACACCACGGAGCGGCCGGTGGCGATCTCGGTGCCCACGACCGCGAGCGCTTCGACGAAGCCCGCGTCGATGTTTTC
>JBBIUR010000035.1:0-1725 GCA_037440145.1 Myxococcales bacterium
AAGTTGTACTTCCTCTTGATGTACTGGACGATCGCTTCGTCCATCTTGTCGACGCCGACGCGCACGGACCGTGAGAAAACGATGCCCTTCAACGAGATGACGGCGACCTCGGTCGTGCCGCCGCCGATGTCGACGATCATGTTGCCCGTGGGCTCCGTGATCGGGAGCCCCGCCCCGATGGCGGCCGCCATCGGCTCTTCGATCAAGTACACCTCCCGGGCACCCGCGGATTCCGCGGACTCCTTTACCGCCCGCTTCTCCACCTCGGTGATGCCGAAGGGGACGCAGATGATGATGCGGGGCCGCACCAGCGCCTTCCGGTTGTGGATCTTCTGGATGAAATACCGGAGCATCGCCTCGGTCACCTCGAAGTCGGCGATCACCCCGTCTTTCAGCGGCCGGATGGCCACGATGGAGCCCGGCGTGCGGCCGAGCATCTGTTTGGCTTCGGCTCCCACGGCGAGAACGCGGCGGCCTCCCCGCGCGTCTTTCTGGACGGCGACCACGGAGGGTTCGTTGCACACGATCCCCTCGCCCTTCACATAGATCAACGTGTTCGCCGTCCCCAAATCGATCGCGAGATCGTTGGAGAACATGCCCAACAGGAAGTTCAGCACCATTGGCGACGAGTATCGGTTGTCGTGGAAGGTCCTGCCTGCGAAGCCGGACTCCAGCTACCAGAATTCCCCAACACCGGCAAGGCGAGTGCGGAGCGGTGCGGCGCGCGCGGGCACGGACCGGGCGGCAGCACCGCGAAAGT
Source organism: Myxococcales bacterium (assembly GCA_037440145.1). Taxonomy (GTDB): domain Bacteria; phylum Desulfobacterota; class Binatia; order HRBIN30; family BPIQ01; genus JBBIUR01. The sequence goes on from JBBIUR010000035.1 coordinate 761, forward strand.
ATTTGCTTTTCGGGTCGCGGTGCTCGGAGAGCTGCGCGCGCGGCTGCGCCCGCCGGTGGCGCGCGGCTTCATGCCGGTTTCGCTCGCAGGACCGAAAGAGCGCTTGGGAAGCGGTCACGGGCGTTCATTGATTTCCCGCCGCAGCTCCACTATGGTCGCAGCGATGCTGAGGTTCATGCGGAAGAACGCCAGCTCGGCGTGGATCAAGGCCGCCTTTCTCGCCATCATCGTGGTGTTCATCTTCTGGGGCGTCGGTGCTGTGGTGGGCAGCAAGTCGGGGGAGGTCGTCGCTCGCATCAACGGGGAGGTGGTAACGCCGGTACAACTGCAGCGGGCGTACAAGAACCTGCAGGACGCGTACCGCCAGTTGGCCGGCGACGCGTTCACCCCTGAGCTGGAGGAAGCGCTGCAGTTGCGGCAGCGGGCGTTCGAGGAGCTCGTGCGCGCGACTCTGATGCGCCAGGAGGCAGAGCGGTTGGGCCTGCAGGCCACCGACGACGAGCTGCGCGAGGCGATCCGGTCGCTGCCCGGCCTGGGCGACGGGCAAGTGCGGTTCGACCGCGAGCGCTACGTGCGCTTGCTGCGACTGAGCGGTTTCACCCCGCTGGAGTTCGAGGCCAGCCAGCGCACGGGGCTGCTCGTGCGCAAGCTGGAAACGCTGCTCCTCGCGGGGATCCGCCCCAGCGACGCCGAAGTGCGGCAGTGGTACGAGTTCGAGAACGAGAAGGGGGTGCTCCGATTTCTGCGCGTGCGGGCGAGCGATTTCTTCTTGCAGGCGGAGCCGACAGAGCAGGAGGCGCGGGCGTACTACGAAGCGCATAGCGAGGCGTTCCGCGAGCCGGAGCGCGTGCGCGCCGAGCTGGTCGTCTACTCCGATGCGGCTTTCGAGGCGAGTGCGGAGGTGGGGGAGCAGGAAATCGAACAGTACTACGCCGACCATCGGGCGGAGTACGAAAAGCCCGAAC
>JBBIUR010000035.1:1735-11953 GCA_037440145.1 Myxococcales bacterium
GGCTGCCGCTGGCGGTCGGCTTCGGCATCTCGCAGCCCGAACAGGTGCGCGCGCGGCACATTCTTTTCCGAATCCCCCCGGACGCAGGCGAGGCGGTGCGCGCCGAGAAGCGCAGGCAGGCAGAAGGTGCGCTGGCGCGCTTGCGAAGCGGAGAGGACTTCGCCGCGCTGGCGCGCGAGCTCTCCGAGGACAGCAGCAAGGAGAACGGCGGGGACCTCGGCTTTCTCACCCGCGAGCAAATGGTGCCGCCGTTTGCGGAGGTGGCGTTCTCGTTGCCGCCTGGGGAGACGAGCGGGATCGTCGAAACGCAGTTCGGTTTCCACATCGTGCGCGTGGAGGAAAAGCGCCCCGGGCAATCGACGCCGCTGGCCGAGGTGCGGGAAGAGATTCGCTGGCGATTGCGGCGAGAGAAGGCTTCCGCGCTCCGCCGAGAGCGAGCCGGCGCCGATGGCCGGCGCGCCGCAGAAGGGGAGTCGCTCGGGGCACTGGCGGTAGCGGCCGGGCTGCGGCTGGAAGCCATCGGTCCGCTGGCGCGAGGCGATCCCATTCCGGGCGTGGACCGCCAGGCAGAAGTCGCCGAGGAGCTGTTTGCGCTTTCCGAGGGCGAAGCGGGCGACGTGGTGGACGGGCCCGATGCGAGCTATCTCTTGCGGGTGGTGGAAAAAATCCCTGCTCGGATTCCGCCGTTTGAAGAGGTCCGGGAGCGCGTGGTAGAAGCGGCGCGCAAAGAGCGCGCGTCCGATCGAGCTCGCGAGCGGGCGAAGGCGCTGCTGGAGCAGTTGAAGCAGACGCGGGATATCGACGCTGTGGCGGCGGGCGCGGGATTGCGGGTGGAGGAGACCGAACCGTTCCGCCGCGTCGATGGTGCGATTCCGGGACTGGGCAGCTCGGCGGACTTGCAGGCCGACGCGTTTGCGCTGAGCCCAGAAAACCCGATCGCTGCACGGGCGTACGACGCCGGCGGCGATAGCGTGGTCGTTATGTTGAAAGAGCGCATCCCGATCGGCGAGAGCGAGTTCGCAGCCGAAAAGGAGCGACTGCGGCGCCGGCTGCAGGACCAGCGCAAGGGTGCCATCATCGAGGCGTTCACCAACCACCTGAAGGCGCGGGCAGCCATCCAGGTCCACCCCGACTACCTCGCCACCATCGAGAGGCGGCCTGCTCGATCCGGGAGCTGAGCAGCGGGCGTATCCCGTGGCGAGCACTTCAAAGCGTGCGCCGCGGCCCCGGAAAGCCGGGGGCAGCGGGAGGCGGTGACGTCCCTGTGCAGGGCCGAGGGCGTAGGCGTACAGGAGGGCCAAATGCTGGGGGGCTCCGCCGATACCTCCGGATTTCATTTTCCCGGCGGAGCTACGGGATGTCTCCTCCTGCACGGCTTCACCGGTTCGCCGTGGGAGATGCGGTTCTTGGGGAGGCGGCTACGCGAAGCGGGATTCACCGTTTCGGCCGTGCGGCTGAGCGGCCACGCCACGGAGTCGCGCCAGGAGATGCTTCGCAGCGGCTGGCGGGAATGGCGGGCGTCCGCGCGGGCAGGATTCGAGGCCCTGCAGGTAGTGTGCGACCGCATCGTTCCCGTGGGCCAATCGATGGGTGCGCTGCTCGCTTTCGCTCTGGCGCGCGAGGAGCCCGGCTCGGTCGCGGGAGTGGTGGCTCTGGCCCCGGCGTTCGTGCTGGGGGATCCGCGCGTGCGACGCTTCGGCAGGGTGTTGCGCTGGTTGGTGCCGGTGATCCCAGCCCGCTGGCAGTTGCTCGCAAAGGGCGAAAGCGATGTGCTCGATCCGGAAGTCCGGCGCAATGCCCCGCGTTTCCCAGTGCCGCTGCGGGGTGTAGCGGAGCTCGCGGCCTTGCAGCGGCGCGTGCGGCGCCTCCTGCCGGAGGTCCGGCAGCCCATTCTCGTGATTCACGGGCGACAGGACCGAACCTGCCCGCTCGAAAACGCAGACCTCGTGCGCCGGGAGGCGGGCACCCCCGCGGTGCGCGTCCACATCGCCGAGCGCAGTGGCCACTTGGTGAGCGTCGACTGCGATCGGGAGGAAGTGGCGGCCCTGATCGCGGACTTCGTTGCCTGTGTGGCGGTGCAGCCGCGACCGAGCCCGTGAGCGGACCGCCGAGCGGCTTTGGCGGGGAGCTGGACGCCAATTTGCGCGCGTGGGGGGTTTTCTCTATAAGGCCCGGCCGAATTCCGCCGCAGCGAAGAGGTGAGGCGGTGCGTTGCGGAGAACAGGGACTGAGTGTCTTCGACGTAGTGCTGGTTCTGCTCGTGATTGCGCTGCTGGTGTACGCGGCGTCTCGCGAGTTCCCTCGCTACCGCGAACATGCCGCAGGTACGGGCCGACCCGCTCCCACGGTTTCTGGGGCGTCCCCGGAGGCCGAGCCCTCGCAGCGGACTGCTGCCGCGGCGCGCTGAGTCGCTGCCGCGTCTTCCGGCAGCGCGGGCCGAATCACGGCCGCGCGGGCGCCATGTCCAGAAACTCCTTCAATCCCGTCGGCGCGTGGGGTCCGAGAATGAGCTGCTCGAGCACGCCGATTCCGCACCGCCTTCCGAGAGTTGCCTCGCAGATCGCCTCCACGTGCAGGTAGAGCGGCGCCGTCGGATCGACGTCGGCGAGATTCCAGCTCTCGCCGTCCACGGCGTTCTCGCCCACGAACATGCCGTGGCCCCACTGCGGGTGCCCGTATCCGAGGCCGACCATGTAGAAATTGTAAAGAACGCGCAGCCGGATCTCATAGGGATCGCCGCGCCGCGGAAACAAAGTGATCGTGGCGCTCTCCGCGTGGCGCGTGCCCGGGCGCAGCGTGAGCGAGTAGTCCACCCGCCGCATGATCTCGGCCCCCTCGCCGGGCTTGCCGACTGCGCCGAGCTGGTGCCACCGGTCCCCCTCAGCGTCTTCGTTGACGTCGAAATGGGTGCACAGGTCCTCGAAGTGGACCGGCGCCCACAGCCAGAAGAACTGCACGGGCAGGAGCGGAACACCGGCTTCGCGTTCCCCCACGGGGCGCACTCCCCAGGAGCGGTCGCGAGTTCCCCACCATTCTGCCGGCCGGACGTCGATCGAGTCGCCGCCGACCGCGAGGGTGCCGCTCCAATGGCCGTGCTGCGTGAGCCGCGTGTAGTCCATGAACAGCCGCGTGTCGATGCGGCGGTGGAAGCGAGGTTCCTCGATGGGATCCAGGCGTGCCGTGAACAGCAGGTCTGCCGCGAGATCCCAGCGGTTGCGCGCGACCCGCACGCGCAAGCACCGCAAGGGCTCGACGACCTCGACGGAGATCGGGCCCACGGTGGTTTCCATCCGCTCCGCTCCGAGGATGCGAGAAGCCCGAACGACATACTGCCTTCCCGCTCGGACAACGCTAAAGGCAGCGTCCATGACCTTGCGGTTCGGATAGGCCCCCAGAGCGCACGCGAAGAAAGTCTCGCCGTCGCGGGAGTAACCGTTGAAGAAGTAGCGGTCGTAAAAGTTGCGATCGCTCGTCCCGGCGATGGCGATCGGGTCCGGCGTCTGGTGCACCAGGTAGTCGTCTGCTTTGGTCAGCATCGCTGCTCCCTCCGCGAAAGCCGTGGGCACGCGTAGCCGATCTGCGCTCGGAAGGCAAAAATGGCAACTCGGGGTTCGGCCCACCGGGCGGCTGCCCTCTCGACCTTGGCCGGTTTCCCTGCCATAGGTCCGGGGACACGAGGGAGGAAGCGGACGTGAAAGGCAGCGAGATCTGGTACATGGATGCGGCAGAGCTCGCGCGGAGGGTCCGCGCGCAAGAGATTTCGGCAGTCGAGGCGGTGGAAGCCGCGCTGGCGCGGATCGAGGCCGTCAATCCGCGGGTGAACGCATTCGTCTGCCTGCGCGCGGAAGCCGCTCTGGACGAGGCGCGAAGGCTCGATGCCGAGCTGGCGCGGCCAGGGGCTTGGCGCCCCCTGGCGGGTGTGCCGCTGGGCGTGAAGGATCTCGAGGACGTGGCCGGGTTGCCGACGACATACGGATCGGTGCCTTTCCGCAACAACATCGCGCGGTGCGATTCGGTGCAAGTGGAGCGGCTGCGGGCTGCAGGGGCAATCGTCGTGGGCAAGACAAATACGCCGGAGTTTGGGTACACGGCGTTGACGAAGAATCTCTTGTTCGGAGTAACGCGGAACCCGTGGAATCTGGAGCGCACGCCCGGTGGCTCGAGCGGGGGCTCGGCAGCCGCAGTCGCCAGTGGGATGGTACCCCTCGCTACCGCCTCCGACGGCGGGGGTTCGATCCGCATCCCGGCCTGCTACACGGGTACCTTTGGCCTCAAGCCGAACTACGGGAGAATCCCTAAGGGTCCGGTCGCGATGTTCCACTGGACCGATACCTCGGTGCTAGGCCCCATTGCGCGCAGCGTGCGCGATGCGGCGCTCTACCTCGACGCCACGGCCGGTGCGCATCCCGCCGATCCCGACTCGCTGCCACACCCCGGGTATTCGTATGCGGAGCGAATCGAGCAGCTTCCTGCAGGGCTGCGGATCGCGTACAGCCCAGACTTCGGCTACGCGCGGGTCCAGCGCGACGTGTTGCGGGAGGTCGAGGCGGCAGTGGCGGTCTTTCGCGACTTCGCGCAGGTCGAGCTGTGGGAGGGGAAACTTCCGGACTTGGGACTGGAGTGGGCCCTCATCGCCGGAGCCGAGGTATACGCCGAGATTCACGAGCAAATCGAGGAGCACCGTGGCCAGTGGGGCCGATCGTTCTTGGCCGGGCTGGAGCGCACGCGCGGTCTGACGGCGGCGGACTTCGGGCGGGTGCAGCGCGCGCGGGTGCAGCTCAACGAGGTGCTCTGGAAACTCTTCGATCGGTTCGATTTGCTGCTCTCGCCCACCCTGCCCACCGAGGCGTTCCCCGCTGGCGGTCCGTTCCCGACGGAAGTCGACGGCGCGCCAATTCCGACGCCGCTGGGTGCCATTGCCTTCACGTACCCTTTCAATCTCTCCGGCCACCCGGCTGCCTCGGTGCGCGCTGGGTTCACCGACTCGGGGCTCCCGTGCGGCTTGCAGATCGTGGCGCCGCGCCACCGCGAAGACCTGGTTTTGCAGGTGGCCTACGCGTACGAGCAACGGCGCCCTTGGAGAGACCGGTGGCCGGTGCTGGGCTAAGGCCGCCCGCGCGGCGGCGCTGCCGCGCGTTGCCGCTGGGGGCTTTCTCGGCGTGCCTGGCGGGATGGCTTGGGGCCACTGCGATCGTGCGCGCGGAGCCTTCGAATGGGCCTCGGCCGAGCGCGGGCTGTAGCCGGGCTCGCTTCGAAACCGGGCGCCGGCTCGTGCGGCGCATCGAGGTCGAGGGGCTCGCGCGCTCGTATATTCTCGACGTTCCCCGACCGGCCGCGAAAAGGGAGCCGGTTCCCGTATTGCTCGACTTTCACGGCCTGGGTCACAGCGCTGCCGGGGTGTGGCGCGTTTCGGAATTTCGCGCCCTTGCTGCCCGCGAGGGGTTCATCACCGTGTACCTCGACGGCTTGCCCGTGCGGTATCCCGGCCGCGAAGGCCGGGGTTGGGAAATCCGGAAGTGGCAGAACAACCCCGACGTGTCGTTCGTTGCGGCGGTGCTGGACCGGCTCGGAGGAGAGTACTGCGTGGACCAGGGACGGATTTACGCGACGGGCTTTTCGCTCGGGGGGTATTTCTGTTACGTGCTTGCGTGCGCTTTGGGTCACCGGATTGCCGCGATTGCGCCGGTGGGTGCCGGTGAATTGCCGGTCGCCTGTACGCCGCCGCGCCCCCTGCCCGCAATCATCCATCACGGGCGGGCGGATCCTGTGGTCGGCGTGGCGCAGGCGCGCAAGATGCGCGACGCGTGGGTGGAACGGAACGGATGCCGCCAGCACCTGAGCGACGGATGCGAGCGGCACGAGCAGTGTCGCTCGGGTGCCGACGTTTGGTACTGCGAGGACGACTCGCAGCACCGCTGGCCGAAAGGGGCCGGGGAGCGGATTTGGCGGTTTCTCCGCGCGCACCGTTTGCTCTCCGAGGAGCCTGCGGGCGGATTGCCTTGACGGCCACCCGCAGGCTGCGGCCGTTGCATTGTGCGGGCGGCTCGTGCACAGTGCGGCCGTGCGCCGAGTCCACCGAATCGCCTGCGCCACATGCGCTGCGGCTGCCGCGGCGCTGGTCTTTTCGGGGCCGGCATGGCATTGGGGCTCCAACAGAGGTGCGCCCGCCGAAGCGGAGGCCGAGCGCGCGCGCGCCGAGGATGCGGTCGCGCCGCGCGCGGGCCAGATCACACTGCGCGTGGGCGGATGGTTGATCCGCGTAGAGCGCGGGGATCCGGCGCTGTTTGCGCAGCCGGAGGCGCGAGCCGCGCTCGCAGCGAAGGAAGGGCGGCTCTCGGCGTACGACCACATCGTCCACCGGCATGCAGCTTCCGAGGGACTGGATTGGCGGCTCGTTTCGGCGCTGATCTACGAGGAGTCGGGATTTCGGCCCGACAGCCGTAGCCCTGCGGGGGCCTATGGCCTCATGCAAGTGCGGCCTGCCGCGGCCGAGGATGTGGGAGCCCGGCGTTACTTCACACCGGACGAGAACGTGGAGACCGGAGTTCGCTACCTGAAGCACCTGAGCCACAAGCTGCCCCGAGCCCGGGGCCGCGACCGGCTGGCGCTGGTGCTGGCGGCGTACCACATGGGCCCGGCGCATTTGTGGGATGCGCAGCGGCTGGCCGAGCGCTTTGGGTACGATCCGAACCGGTGGGAGAACTCCATGGACCTGATCCTTCCGCTGCTGGAAGAGCCCGAGTTCTACCGGCAGCTCGAGCACGGCTATGCCCAGGGGCGGCTCACGGTGAACTACGTCAACCGGATCCTCGAGCGGTACGAGCGATACAAGGCCCAGGCAGGGGAGTGGCCGGGCTTTGGCCCTCCGGTGCGCGCGGCGATTGCCTCCGAGGCCAGGGGCCGGTAGCGCGCGGCGTCGAGCTGCGCGTGGCCCCGGTGACGGTCGGGGCGCCGGAAGTTCTCGGCCGGCGAAAAGGCGCCAGTGGCGCCCGCGAGCTGTTCGCGGGTTTCTGGTACCGCGCCGGGGCCTTTTGCTGAAACGCGGCGGGCCTACGCTGCCTCGGCGAGGGGTTCGGTCGCGAACTGGAGTGCAGCCCCGTCGTAGTCGACGAGCACCTTGCTGTCGTCGCGGATCTCGCCGGCGAGGATCTTCCTGGCGAGGGCCGTTTCGATCTCCTTTTGGAGCAGGCGCTTGAGCGGGCGCGCCCCGTACACCGGGTCGTAGCCCCGGCGCGCGAGGTACTGCTTCGCTTTTGGCGTGAGCTCCAGCGCGATCCGGCGCTCCGCCAGCCGCTGGCGGAGTCGCCCCAGTTGGATCTCCACGATTTTTTCGAGCTGCTCTTCGGTGAGCGAGTGAAAGACCAGGATCTCGTCCACCCGGTTCAAGAACTCGGGCCGGAAGTGGCGGCGCAGTGCCTCTAGCACTTCTTCCTTCATCCTCTGGTACCCCGCCATCCTCTGGTACCCCGCATCGCTGGCGCCGGCATAGCTCAAGATATGCTGGCTTCCGATATTCGAGGTCATGATGATGACGGTGTTCTTGAAATCCACGGTTCGCCCGTGCCCGTCCGTCAACCGGCCGTCGTCGAGAATCTGCAAGAGGATGTTGAAGACGTCGTGGTGGGCCTTTTCGATTTCATCGAAGAGAAGGACACTGTAGGGGCGCCGCCGGATCGCTTCGGTGAGCTGGCCCCCTTCTTCGTACCCGACATATCCAGGGGGGGCGCCGATCAGGCGAGCCACGGTGTGCCGCTCCATGTACTCGGACATATCGATGCGCACCATCGCGGCTTCGTCGTCGAAGAGCGCTTCGGCGAGAGCGCGCGCGAGCTCTGTTTTCCCGACGCCGGTAGGCCCGAGGAAGAGAAAAGAGCCGATCGGCCGGTTGGGGTCCTTCAATCCCGAACGCGCGCGGATGACCGCGTCGGCGACCGCGTGGACCGCGTCGTCCTGCCCGACCACGCGCTTGTGGAGCTGCTCTTCGAGGTGCAGGAGCTTTTGGGCTTCGCCTTCCATCAGCTTGCTCACCGGGATCCCGGTCCACCGCGACACCACTTCTGCGATGTCCTCCTCGTCCACTTCCTCCTTGATCAGGCGCTGGCCGGAGCCGAGGGCATCCTGCGCCGCGGCCAGCTCGCGCTCGAGCTGGATGAGCGTCCCGTACTTCAGCTCGGCGACGCGGTTCAGGTCGTACTCCCGCTCCGCTTTCTCGATTTGCAACTTTGTCTCTTCGATCTGGCGCCGCAGGTCGCGGAGCTTCCCGATCGCGCTCTTTTCGGCCTCCCACTGCGCGCGCAGCGCATTGGCCTCCGCGGCGAGCTTGGCGATTTCCTCCTCGATTTTCCGCAGGCGCTCCTGCGAGGCCGGGTCGCTCTCTTTCCGCAGCGCCTCCCGTTCGATCTCGAGCTGCATCAGTCGCCGCGACACTTCATCCAGCTCGGCCGGCATGGAATCGATTTCCGTGCGCAGCTTTGCGCCGGCCTCGTCGACCAGGTCGATCGCCTTGTCGGGCAGGAAGCGGTCCGAGATATAGCGGTGGGAAAGCACCGCGGCCGTGACCAGAGCGGCGTCTTTGATGCGGACACCGTGGTGCACTTCGTATCGCTCCCGCAGGCCGCGCAAAATGGAGATCGTGTCTTCGACCGACGGCTGGTCGACGAGGACCGGCTGGAAGCGCCGTTCCAGGGCCGCGTCTTTCTCGATGTGCTTGCGATATTCGTCGAGCGTGGTGGCGCCGATGCAGTGCAGCTCGCCTCGGGCCAGCATGGGCTTGAGCAGATTGCTCGCATCCATGGCGCCTTCGGCGGCGCCAGCGCCGACCACGGTGTGGAGCTCGTCGATGAAGAGGACGATCTCTCCGGAGGATTCCTGGACTTCTTTGAGCACGGCCTTCAGCCTTTCCTCGAACTCACCGCGGAACTTGGCGCCCGCAATGAGCGCTCCCATGTCGAGGGCGACCACGCGCTTGTTCTTGAGGCCCTCGGGCACGTCCTTGCGCACGATCCTCTGTGCCAGCCCTTCGACGATGGCGGTCTTGCCTACGCCCGGCTCGCCGATCAGGACGGGATTGTTCTTCGTGCGCCGCGAGAGCACCTGGATAACGCGGCGGATCTCGTCGTCGCGGCCGATGACCGGGTCGAGCTTTCCCGCGGCGGCGAGCTGGGTGAGGTCGCGCCCATAGCGCTCGAGGGCCTGGTAGGTGGCCTCCGGATTCGGGCTCGTCACGCGCTGGTGTCCCCGCACCTTGCGGAGGGCAGCCATCAGCGCTTCTCGGTGCACCCCGTGCTCGCGCAAGAGCTTGCCGGCGGCACCCGAATCTTCGGTCATGGCGAGCAGGATGTGTTCGACGCTCACGTACTCGTCCTTGAGCGCCCGCGCTTCGTCCTCTGCCCGGGTGAGCAAGCGCGCCAAGCGCTGCGTGACGTACAGGTGCTCGGGGCCCGCTGCCGGACCGGACACGCTGGGGATGCGGTCGAGATCGCGTTCGAGGCGCTCTTTCAGGGCAGTCGGATTAGCGCCCGCGGCTTGCAGGATCGGCTGTGCAAGTCCCTCGGGTTGTTCCAGCAGGGCGACGAGCAGGTGCTCGGCGTCGAGCCCCTGATGGCTGCGCCGAATGGCGATTCCTTGCGCCTGTCTCAGTGCTTCTTGCGACTTCTCCGTGAACCGTCCGATGTCCATGGCCCCAAGTTAATCACGCATCGGGGCGGCGCAACGTGGCGCGCCGGTGGTGAAACCGGGCGCGTGCGGCGCGTTGACAAAACCGCTCGTGCGCGGCACGGTACGCTCGATGGCGGGAGTGCTGGAGCGTCCCGTGCGCCCGGCGGGCAGCAATGTGCGCCGGCTGGTGCGCATTGTCGCCGGGTCGGCGTGCATCGTGCTCGGGATCGCTGGGCTGTTTTTGCCCGTTCTCCAGGGGGTGCTGCTGTTGCTGTTGGGGCTGTCCCTGCTCGGGAAAGAGAGCGCGCGGGTGCGGCGATACGAGAACCGGCTCTGGGAGTATTTGCGAACTCGGCGATTTGCGAAGCGAGAGGGCGGCGATGGTCATCGATGAGAAGGATCGCCTCGGGGACAAGCTGCGGGATCTGGAGCGGGGGCGGGAAGATCAGTATTTTGCCGAACGCGATCGCGAGCTGCTCGCAAAGCTGCGCACGGCGAAAGAGCAGGAAGCGGAGAAAAGCATTCGCGCGCTGGCGCACATGCGCTGCCCGAAGTGCGGCG
>JBBIUR010000035.1:12018-12279 GCA_037440145.1 Myxococcales bacterium
TGGCTGGACCGGGGAGAGCTGGAGCTGGTGGCCAAGGGAGAGAGCGAGGGCTGGCTGGTGCGCTGGCTCCGGGGGGAGCGCGAAAAGTAGCTTGGCGAGGAGCGGCGTTTCCGAGCGCTCGCTCTGAGGCCCGCGCGGGGTAAGAGCTGGCGGTGCCGCTGGGCTCTTCGCGGCCCGGATCGCCCCTGCGGTGATGCCGTCCCGGCGGCGAGGTCAGTCGGACATGCGGGCGAGGTGGTGGAGGGTGAAGTAGTCCTCGGG
>JBBIUR010000035.1:12320-23435 GCA_037440145.1 Myxococcales bacterium
AGCGGCCGGCCAGGCAGGCGCGGTTGGTCTTGTCATTGACGCCGACGACCATGTTGGGGGTGACGGTCTTGAAGGAGCCGTCGTCGTTGGTGGACCAGTGGTAGGCGCAGGCCGCGTTGTAGAAGTACTCGCCGGCGCGGTTGTGGACGAGCTTCCACCAGATGCGGTACATGTCTTTGTCCATGTACATGATGACCTTGCCGAAGTTGTAGTAGGGGTCGGTGGACTCGCCTTCGAGGATCCAGACGGGGCGGGGGATCATGACCAGGTTTTCGACCACGAGCCACGGGACGCCCTTGGCCCCGGGGGTTTCGTAGGCTCCTTTGAAGTAGGGGATTTCGACCTCGGCGCGGGTTTTGGTCACCCACCTCTGCTTGAGGGGCTCGGGCGAGAGGACGGGGGCGAGGATTTTCCCTTCTCCGACGAGCTTCCAGCGGTAGTATTCGATCTTGCCGCCGTAGCAGTTCAGGTCATCGGCGAAGATGTCGAGCCCAGCCACGGGGTCGGAGCGCGTGGCGGCATTGACGCGGCGGACCCGCCGCGTGGAGGGAACGTAGAACCACTCCTTGTCCTGGGAGTACCAGTCGTTCGGCCGCTTGGTGAGCCCTGCCACCCCGTCGACATCCTGCGGCTCGAGCACGTTCGCCAGGCTCACGAAGCGCAGGTTTTCGGGGTTCGGCATGGGGCCAGCGCTGCGGCCGAGATAGGCCATGATGTGGAGCCAGAGCTTGATGCGCTTGAACTCACCGCTGGTATCGACCCCGTTCAGCGTGAAGGTCGCGCCCTGGCCGTTGCCGATGTTGTTGGCGGACTCGAAGTTCCACGCCATCTTGCAGGCCGCGTGCGGGTCCTTCGGGTCGATCTTCGGGAACGGGAAGCCGTAGTAGAAATCTGGCATCTTGCCGGTCCGAACATCTTTCAACCCGCAGGTCTGGGGATCGATGTCGTACTTTCCCTCGTTTGCTTCCGTTGCCTCCCAGAAACTCTTGGAATAGTTCTGCTTGAACTTTTCCGGGTCCACGGGCTGCACTTTGAACCAGTAATCCCCGTTCTTGACGCGGTTGAGGACTACCTCGGGCAAGAGGTCCTTGGCCTGCTGCCAGTTGTTGCTGTCCAGGATCCACGGCTTGAGGTCCTGTTCCCCTGCTCGCAGCGGATGCGCGAATGCCAGCGCCATCGCTATGGCCCACGCGGTGCGCCGAGCCGTTCCCTGCTTTGCCTTCGCAACGTTCATTGCCCCGCTCCTTACTGTCGCTCCTCGATGGATGGCTCTCCTGCGGCTCGCGCTCCTGCCTGCCAGCCCCTCAGCTTGCCGCCATGGCCCGCGGGACGCGGCGGACTATTCTCTTTCGCTTTCGCCGCACCAGGAACGCAGGCCGCAGAACTTTCACGAACGCCGGGACCACCACCAGCCCGCCAAAAGTGTTGAAGGACATCAGGAGGGCGAGCAGCAAGCCCATTTCGGCCTGGAATTTCAAAGCCGAGAACCACCAGAAGATGGTCCCCGCGATCATTGTCGACGCCGTGAAGATGATCGCCTTGCCGGTCGTGGCGGTTGCGTAGTCCACAGCCTGGTCCAGTTCGCCCACCTCGTCATACGCGTCGATCATTCGGCTGAAGTGATAGATGCCGTAATCGACGCCCACGCCGGCTCCGGCGGCTGCAATCGGAAGCGAGTTCACGTTGAGGTCGATGTGCAGCCAAACCATCAGGGCTTCCGCGGCGAGCTGCGAGAGTATCACCGGGATCATCAGGATGGCCGAGGCGAACCAGGACCCGTAGGTCAGATAGAGGCAGAAGTAGACGACGAAGAAGATCATGCCGAGGCTCAGCCAGTAGGAGTTCTCGACCGCTTCGTTGACCGCAGCCAGAACCCCGAAGAGCCCGCCAGCGAAGCGGAAGCTCACGTCGCCCCCCCTGTACTTGTTGCTGAATTCCTTGGCCCACGCGATGGCGTTCATGATGATCCGGTGCGAGTGTTCGTGGAAGAGCGTGATGATCGACCCGTACCGGCCACTGGGATCCATGAAGCGGTCCAGGTCCCCGGCAGCCGCGCTGTTCGTGAAAAAGTAGAAGAGCTCTCCAATGTGCTTCGGATTCACCGGCACGATGCCCCACCGCGGATCGCCGTCGTGGTACAGCTTGGCGAGCTGCTTGACGATCTCGACGATGGTGATCGTCCCGCCCGCCCCTTCCGCCTCCTGCATGTGGTAGGCGAATTCCTCCATCGTGTTGAGCGCCCCGGCGGTCTTGATTCCGTCGGGCCGCAGCGTGTCGGCCACCACGATGAGCTGGCTCGCGCCGAGGAATTTCTCGTTCAGCTTGCGGTACGCCACGTTGTAAGGGTGATCGGGAAAAAGGAGCGCCGCTCCCGGCGTCATGTCGCCGACCTTCAGCGTCCAGCCCCACATCGGCAGCAACACGTACAGGGCGATGGTAAAGCCGATGACCACGTAGCGGCGGGCCCCTTCGCTTGCGCGGATCACCAGGTGGGTAAAGGCCGGGTAGAGTCGCTCCGCGTACGTGAGCCAGTACCATCCCAGCACGGGCGTGACTGCCAGAAAGGAATAGAGGCCCGGCAGTAGGCCGGCATGGGTGGCGGCAACCGCAGCGGCGCACGCCGCTGCTAGCAAAATCGTCGCGGGCCCGACCGAGATCCGCTCTCGGCCTTTGAGTTCCTCGTGCGGCGGGGGCGGGTTGATGTACGCGAGTATGATGGGATGCAATGTGACCACGCTGACGAAGATCGAGACGACCCAGAAGCTCGCGAAAATCGCAACCTTCTGGATCAGGGGAATCGGGGCGACCGCGACGATCAAAAGGCCGATCCCGTCGGTGACGATCGACGCAATGGCGGGAGGGAAAAGAGCCGAGTACGAAACGACGATCGCCTGATTCTTATCGTGCAACCGATAGTACTCCTCGTGGTAGCGGTCCATCGACTGCACCGAGTGGCTCAGAGCGCGCGCGGTGAGAAAGATGGGAATGACGAGGACCAGGGGGTCGAGGTTGAAACCGAGCAGCGCGGCAATGGCGAGGCCCCAAATGCTCGAGAGCACACCGGAGAAAATCGGCACCCAGACGCCCGTCCACGTCCGGAAGTAGACGTAGAGCAAGAACCCGAGGGAAAAAATGGTGAGCCCGAACACCCAGATGAGATCGTCCGAGTACTGGAGGACGGAGGTGTAAAGCCAGGGGAAGCCGGTGATGTAGATGCGGTGATTCGCGTCTTCCTCCTGCTGCTTGAGAGCCGTCATGCGCGCGTACAGGTCGCGGAAGTCGAGAGCTTCTTCCCAAAAGCCGGCATGAATGACGGCCGCCGTGTCATCTTCAGAAACATACACGCCGCGCACGCCGGGGGTCGCGTAGACCGCGAAGCGCACCCGTTCCGCGTCCTCCTGCGTCTGTGGCACGCTCGGATAGAAGATCTCTCGGATCTGGATGGTCCCCTGCGTCGCCGTGAAGCTCTTCAGCTTTGGGTGGGCGATCGACAGGATCTGGTAGGGCACCACTCCCTTGGTGTTCACCAAGTATTTCGTCATCCGGTCGAGCTTCTGCAGCGTTTCGGGATTGTAGATGTCCTTGTACTTGCCGCCCGGCTGTACCTCGAGGATGACGCTCATGATGTTCGCGCTGCCGAACATGCGCCGGAACTCGTTGTAAAACTGAATGTACGGATGGCGGCGCGGGTAGAAGTCGAAGAAGTCGGTGTGCAGCCGCACGTTCTTCAGGGAGTAGGCAAAGAAGAGGCTGACCAGTGCCACGACAAGAGCCACGGCTCCGCGGTAGCGCAGCAGGAACCGCAGGTACGCTTCAATCCACCGCCGGGGAATCATGAGACCCGTCCCTCTTTAGAAGCGCTTCTTCAGGGGGGTGAACTGCTCCCCCGCTACCGCCAGCACGGCGCCGGACGACCCTACGATGAAACCGTGGCCGCCAGGCAAGAGGCTGATGTCGCGGAACCAAAGGCTCCTCATCTGCACGGGAACATCTGCGAGCTGCCAGCTGTTGCCCCCGTCGGTGGTCTTGAGCATGAGCCCGCTGTTCCCCACGGCCCAGCCGTAGTCGCCGCGCACTTTGACACTGTACAAGGAGAGGAAAAATCCCTTTGGCGCCTCGATGTCCTGCTTGGCCCAGCTTATACCCCCGTCGGTAGTCCGCAGCAAGACCGACTCGAGGCCCACTGCCCACCCATTTTGCGGGTCTTTGAAATCCACCCCGAAGAGCGTGGTCTCCACCGGGCTGTTCTGGGCGTGGAACGTCACCCCGCCGTCTGCCGAGGCCAGGATGACGCCGAACTCACCGACTACCCACACGTGTTCGGGATCGGCGAACGAAATGCCGTACAGCAACACGTCCCCGGGCTGTACGACCTCGGCCACGTCTTCGGGGAGGCGCGTATCGTCCGGCAAGCGCACTTTCGTCCAGGTGTTGCCACCGTCGTCCGTGCGCAGCAGGGTTCCGTAGTCCCCCACGGCCAGGCCTCGTTGCGGGTTGGCAAAGGCGATGTTGAGCAGGTGGCGCTCGACGCCGGTTTTCTGCATCGCCCAGGTGCGGCCAGCATCCCTGGAGAACGCGATCTGGCCGGCCTGCCCGGCAGCCCAGATGTGATTACGATCGAGGCAGGCCAGCGCCACGAACGGGCGCTTGGTCCCAGCGCCTTCCTGCTCCCACGTCTGCCCCCCGTCGGTGGTGTGAAAGATGCGGCCGAGATCCCCAACGACCCAACCTTCCTTGTCGCTCAGAAAGCAGCTCCCGAAGAGGTTTTCTTTCAGCTTGGATGCGGGCACGACGACGTAGCCCGCGGGTTGCCCGCGAGCCGTTGCGGCGCTGGCGAGCAAGGTGCAAACAAACACCAGCCCGCGGGTGCGCTGGCCAATGGACATGGAGACCCCCCTTCCGCGCTTCTTACATCAACAAAGCCTTCGTGAAAATGCCCGGCCCGCGCCCCGAGTTCCAACCTCGGGGGCGCGCCCGCTGATACCCTTGCGCGAGTGCTTCGGACCGCGGCTCCCGCAGCGAGCGAAGCCGGTGGTTGCAGCTACGGTGCTCAAATGACGTACTCGAGTTGGAAGAGGAGGTTGTCGCGGTCGCGCAACAAACTCACCCCGCTGTTTCCTTTCAGGCTTCCCGCATCCAAAATGTCGTACTCCAACACCAGCCGGAACGGCTCGCGCCAAAACTGCACGGAGGGGATGTACACAATCCCCCCGCTCCAGTCGTAGAAGAGCGTGAAGCTCGGGTTGATCATGCCGCTCCGGTACGAGGTGGTGATGAACAGCGTCTGTAAGAACTGGTCCCGGTCGGTCTTAATGAGCGTCACGTCGGTCGCCCCCGCGAACTCGGCGGCCGGGTCGGGCACGAGCTGTCCCGTCGCTGGATCGAGTTTTTTCGGGAGGTGCGTGCTCGCGGGAACCGGCAGAACCGCCTGCGGGTCCCAGCCTTTGATGTGCTTGTAAAAGAACTGCGTGCTGATGAAAAAGCTGTTCACCGGGTTCAGGAAGCGGATGAACTGATTGGTGTCGATCCCGAGGACGAAATTGATCGAGTCGCGCTTGAGGATGCCGCCGGTAGCGGTTCGCGGCTTGCCGGTTGCGAGGCAGATCGCTCCCTCGGTCGTGATGCAATTGTAGAGGTAGGGATCCACCTGACTTTGCCGGTGATAGGGCTCGTCCTTGATATAGGCGAGTTCGGTTCGGATGACCGGCTCGCCGCTCAGACCGAAGCGACGCGATACGCTCGCGGGAATGGTGAAAGTGGCTGTGGCGCCGCTGATCTGGATTTTCACCGGGTTCAAGATCGCAAACGCGTTCGGCGCAAACACATCGAAGTCGCCTCCCCGTGCGGCTTCCTTTGCCAGCTCTTCCGGCGTGGGCTCGGGTTCGTCCAGCGGCGCGATCGGGCAGCCAGGCACGACCCCGCCGTGGGTGCGAATGAATTCGTTGCGGCTGGAGAGCCGAGCCACCGGATAGCGCTCCTGGAGTTGTGCATCCGGGGCCACGTTCGGGTGCGTGCACGTCTGCACGGCGGGCAGGTCGCTGAAGGTGTAGTAATGCGCGAGGCTGAACGTCGCGCCCAGCGCATCGAAGGAAAAGCGCGCCCCGCCGCGCGTGTTGGCGATCGTGCGGGGCGGCGTGATCGTGAAGGCGCGCGTCGTGGCACTCGGCTCGCCGAGATTTGGAAGCGCCCACGGCGATCCTTCGGGGACCCCTGGGGAAAAGGAAACTCTGCGGTCGATTGCCGCAAACCCTTCGATCGAGGCTTCCGAAATGTCTTCGCCGAGCTGGCCCAAATAGTACGAGGCGCGGATCATGTCCAAGGGGACGCGGCGCTCGTCGAGGGAGATCAGAAAGCCCCCGAAGCTCGAGTCGATGGGGTTGATGTTGTCGAGGAGCCGAAACGCGTCGGTTTCGCCCCAGACCAGGATCTGCCGTCCGATGCGCAGCGAGAGATCGCCGGCCGTGAGATCGATGTACGCCTGATACAGGCGCTCGCGATGCACGGCCTTGCGGCGCAAGTCGCGCCGTGCTTGGCGCACTCTCGGGCACGACTGCAGCGTGCACGAGTTCGGCTTCTGGTCTAGCCGCTCGACCGAGAGCCGGTCGTATGGGTCGGAGTCAAAAAGTTGCTGGAACTGGTCGGCCGTGCGGTACTCGCGCGGGCCCCAGTCGTAAATGCCGTCTCCTTCGCCGCGAAAGGTGAGGTGGTACTTGAGCTGGCCAATGCGAAAGGGCAGATCGCCCAGAAGCGGGAGCGGCCCGAGCCCCTGCCGCATCAGCTTCGTGACGTTGTGATCCAGCTCGGCTTCAAGGAAAAAGCGGTTTTGCCGGAGGTGGCCCGCAGGGGAGATGGGGAACGTCCGGGATCGCTGGGAGAGTCTGGAGAACTTCTGCGTCGAGGCTTCCACCACGTCCATGCGGTCCGTGTGTTCCGTCCCGATGCGCGCGTTGACGTACGACCGCACGCCGAGTTTCATCGTCTGGTCGGAGTCCAAGAAGACACCCAAGGCCAGTGCGCGCCAGCCAAGGATGGACACCAACGCGCCGCAGGCGACACCCCATGCCCTCGTCCCATACCGCATCATAGGGATCTCCCTCCTTCGCTGCTCGCCAGTTGCCCGGGTGAACCCGTCTTGGTAGCCGCTCACTCGCGCGTCCCATATTCGAGCACTCAACCTCTTGTCAAGCGATTTGTCTTGCGCTGGGCTGCGTCTGCCATGGCAAATCGCGGACGCCGCTGCAAAGCGAGGCAATGGCTGCGCAGCGCTGTCTTCTTGCTCGCGCACGCGCTGCCCGCGCCCGCTGCGGACCTGCGGCTTTGGGAGGTCGTTGCCATCGAGGCAGCAGCTCTGCCCCAGCTCGTCGGGATTGAGAACGACAGCCTCGCTGTCGTCCGGTGCGAGGAGAGCGGTTGCGAGCCAGTGCCCTTTCAAATCGACGAGCGCGACGGCCGCGGCAAATGGGTGTTGGAGCACGGCCCTGCCACGGGTGCGGACGATGTTCCCGGCGTCTTCGACGCCAATGATGTGCTGCTTTTCTACGCCAGTGACGCGGGCAGCCGGGCGGCAGGCGGGGGCGGGTTCGGCGCTGCCTCGCGGGTGGTAGAGGTGGAACTGCGCGACCCTCTTGGATTCCCCTCGCGGTGGGTGTATGTGCTCGCGCGCCGGGGCCAGGCGCCGACCTCGAACCAGCGCTACGTTTTCTACGACCCATCCGCGGACCGCATCCAGGGGGCGAGGGTGGTCCTGGGTTTCGCGGCCGGCGTCCCGCGCTACCTCGCGCTCGGCGACGGGCGGAACTTGCTCGATCGGCTCAAAGTTCGGGCCACGGCTTTCTTGCTCTGGGGACTGATTCAGGTACAGCGCAGCGAGGCGGACCTAGCATCGGGCCCGGTGAGCTGGAAAGCGGGTCCGGTCCGCGTCATCCGCCGGCAAGAACATTCCGTGCGCGTGGGTTTCGGGATTCGCTCGCCGCGCTTCGGTTCCTACACCTATTTCTATCGCGACTTCGCCGAACTCCCGGTCAGCATGCGACTGCGCGTGCCCCCGCGATTCTTTTTCACCGCCATCCAGGTGCGCAGCGTTCTGGACTTTCGGGGTCTGCCCGGGCCGTGGGAGGTGGTCGCCCCCTGGGGCGAGTCCGTGGCCGTGGAGTGCCATGGAGGGGGAGCCGACCCCGGGAGCATCACCGGCCGCCCGGGGGACTGGATTGCGCTTCGGGGAGCAGGGCTCACGCTCGTGCAGCGGCTGCGGCGCGGTCCGTCTCTCACAGCCGTGCGCGAGCGGTTGTGGTACCGAGCCGACGGCGAGGCTCCGGACCCTCCCGAAGATCAGCGGGGCATGTGCCCGGGTTTTGGATTCGTGCTGGATGGCTGGGAGGCGGTGGAAGGCGGGCGGCACTCGCTGCTGTCGGAGAGCTATGCCCTTCCCGGAGATGTGGATTTGGCGCTCTTCCTCGCTGCAGCGGACAATCCCCTTCAAGTCCGCCCGCGCACCCTGCGCTGAGTGGAGCGAGCAAAGATTCGGGTGTTGCTTTTCCTGTGGGAATGTTGCTAAGCGGCGGAGCAACCGAATTTCGATCGCAGGGATCTCTTGAGGAGCAGGGCGAACCGGGCGGGAGGTTCCGTTTGCGAGCGGGCAAGGGAGGGAGGCACATGCGAGCGCGAGGCGTCGCAATCTGGGTTTCGTTGGCGGCGGCGGGCTGCTTGGGCGCGTTGCTGTGGGCGTGTGGGGAGGGAGCGCGCAGCCCCGAGTGCAACCCGTGCCAGACCTTCTGTGTCGATCGCACCACGAAGGAGATCGTCACGCCTGAGAAACCGTGCCTGAGTTCGGCCGATTGCGGAGCGGGCCAGGAGTGCGGCGATCCCAAGAAGAGTTGCGGGCCCGGGTTCGATTGCTTGCCCACCAAGAGCAAAGCGCTCGGATCGAGGTGTTTTCCGGAGGTGCCCGCGGGCCAGCCCACGCCTCAAGAGCGAAGCTGCCTGGTGGTGAATCCGCCCGTGCCGACGACGATACCCACTCCAGGGGAGTGAACAGCACAAGGTCGAAGCTGTGAGGCAGGTGGCTCGCGCCTCGGGGTCACGCCTCCCCTGAGGGGAGATGCGCGCCGAGTGGCGCGCCGCGTTCGCGGGACACCGCGGAGGCGGAAGAGCAGGGCGCTTGTCCTCTCCTCGCCGTTCCAGTGTCGGCGGGGCGTCCGGGAGGCATTCGGCGGCGCGCAGCCCCGGACCTGTGGTATCACCGCCGAGCTGGGTGGCGGGTACTTCGCGGCGTCGCAGCGTCGGATGCTACGCAGCGCGAATGCCCGCCCGCCGGCCAAGACTGCATTGCAAGGAGGGTGCACGAGGTGCGATCAGCTCGACCATCCCTTTGCGCCAGCCGCATCGCACCGGGGGGACAGCGGCGGCCGCATCGTGCCCGCGCTGCGCAGAAGGAACGCCCCTCGAAGGCTGCGAGGCGCGGAAGCGGCTGCCGACTCTGGAATTTGCCGTTCGGCGGCGCGTGCGGCGCGCCGAGTCTGCGCTGCGAGCGCAAAGTCCGCGCGCAAGCTTTAGAGAACGCGATCGAGGCTGCGGTACTGCACGGCTTCTGCGACGTGCGCGGCAGCGATCGCGGGGGCTCCCTCGAGGTCGGCGATCGTGCGGGAAACCTTCAAGATGCGCGCATAGGCGCGCGCGCTCAGCCCTAGGCGGTTCATGGCGTTTTCGAGAAGCTGCTCTGCCGGTCGCTCCAGCGTGCAGTGCGTCCGCAGGTCGCGGCTCGCCATTTGAGCGTTGCAGAACACGTTGCGGCCCGCGAAGCGGCGGAGCTGGATGCGCCGGGCTTGTTCGACGCGGGCCCGGATGGCCGCCGAGCTTTCCGCAGGTGGCGCGCTCGCCAGATCGCGGAATTTGAGGTTCGGAACTTCGACGTGAATGTCGATGCGGTCGAGCAGGGGTCCGGAAAGCCGGGCGCGGTAGCGCTGCACGGCTTGCACCGTGCAGGTGCACGGGCGGTCGGGGCAGCCGTAGTAGCCGCACGGGCACGGGTTCATCGCAGCAACGAGCATGAGCTTGGCCGGGTACGTCAGGGAGGCACTCGCGCGCGAGATCGTGATGTGCATTTCTTCCAGCGGCTGGCGGAGCACTTCGAGCGCGTTTTTGCGAAATTCCGGCAGCTCGTCGAGGAAAAGGACCCCGTTGTGCGCCAGCGACACTTCGCCGGGGCGCGGAATGCTCCCGCCGCCGACGAGCCCGGCGTCGCTGATGGTGTGGTGGGGCGCGCGGATGGGGCGGGCGACCACGAGCGCCCGCCCGTTCATGAGGCCGAGAACGCTGTGCACGCGGGTGGTCTCAATGGCCTCCTCCACCGTCAGCGGGGGAAGGATCGAGGGCAGCCGCTTCGCAAGCATCGTTTTCCCCGATCCGGGGGGGCCGATGAGGATGACGTTGTGGCCGCCGGCAGCGGCGACTTCCAAGGCGCGCTTGACGTGCGCCTGTCCGCGGACTTCGCTGAAGTCGAGCTCGTAGTTTCCCTGGGTCCGAAAAATTTCCTCGAGGTCGACGCGCACGGGCTCCAGGGGGAGCGCGCCGCGCAAGAATTCGAACGCATCGGCGAGCGTCCCGACCCCGAGGATGTCCACCCCACCGACCACGGCGGCCTCCCCTGCGTTGGCCGCGGGCACGAGAAGGCCGCGCAGGCCTTTTCTGGCGACGGCAGCGGCGATGGGCAGGGCGCCGCGCACGGGCTTCACTCTTCCGTCGAGAGACAGTTCGCCCACGATGGCGTAGTGTTCGAGGGCGCGCGGCGGCAGGTAGCCGCGCGCCGCCAGTAGGCCCAGAGCGATAGGCAGGTCGTAGGCGGAGCCCTCTTTTTTCACATCTGCCGGCGCGAGGTTGACGGTGATGTTGCGCAGCGGAAACTCGTAGCCCGAGGCGCGCAGCGCGCAGCGCACGCGATCCTTGCTCTCCCGGACCGCGCCTTCCGGCAGCCCGACGACGGCCATGTGGGGAAGGCCACCCCCGACGTCGATTTCCACCTCGACCAGCAGCGCGTCGATGCCCTGCAGGGCGGCGGAGAGAACCGTTGCCGGCACAGGAGCCTCCTTGCTCGTTGGCCCCGCAACCTAGGAGGCTCGG
>JBBIUR010000036.1:0-23382 GCA_037440145.1 Myxococcales bacterium
GCGGTGCATGCCGACCTTGCCCAACTTAAAGTTCAACGTCGCACCGGGGCCTAGCGCGGATTCTCCCCAAATGGTGCCGCCGTGCGGCGCACGATGCGCCAGACCAGGGCCGAGCCGATCCCGCTTCCTGGTGGAGCCGTTGAAAACGCGTAAACAGTTTGCCGGCCTGCGCCATCGACACCGGAACTCAGGGAAAGCCCGACGCGCGGCCGAGCAGGGGCGGAAGAGCACGCGGGGACCGGGGGCAACGCGCAAAAGAAAAAACTAGCCCTCGAACTCCAGGCGAGCACATGCCCTGAAGGAAGCCGCTGCCTCCCTTTCGTGATAACCTGATGGGCGATTCGAAAAACGCCCCCATGCTCCTGGCAGACCTGGTTCGCATCTCTCGCACCGTCGCCGCAACGTCTCGACGAACGGAAAAGATCGAACATCTCGCCGACTGCCTCCGGCGGCTCGAGGCGCGCGAGATTCCCGTGGCTGTCGCTTACCTCTGCGGCAGGCTCCCCCAGGGCCGCATCGGTCTCGGCGGGGCGGCGATCGAGGCGGCCTGGCCGGGCACGGCAGCAGCGGAGGCGCAACTGACGCTGGCTCAGGTCGATGCGAGCTTCGAGCGCATGTCGCGGCTCGAAGGCAAGGGATCGTCGCGGCAACGGGTGGCCTGCTTTCGGGATGTTCTGGGGAAGGCCACAAGCGAGGAACAGGACTTCCTCGTGCGCCTCGTGCTCGGCGAGCTTCGGCAAGGCGCTCTCGAGGGCCTCGTAGTCGCAGCCCTCGCGCGGGCGTCGGCCACGTCGGTCGAGGATCTCCGGCGGGCCCTCACGCTTGCCGGCAACCTCGAGGCGGTGGCCGAGGCTGTGCTTACCGAAGGGTGTGTCGGGCTCGACCGCTTCCGCCTCCGTCTCTTCGAGCCGCTTCGCCCCATGCTGGCGCAGGCAGCCGCAAATCTGGACGACGTGCTCACGCGGCAACCGGAGACGGCCCTCGAGTACAAGCTCGACGGCGCTCGTATCCAGGTTCACAAGCTTGCGTCCGACGTCCGCGTCTTCTCCAGGCGTTCGAACGACGTGACGGCCGCGGTGCCGGAAATCGTCGAGATCGTCCGCAACTTGCCGGCGCGAAGCCTCGTTCTCGACGGCGAGGCTCTAGCACTCGGCCCCGAGGGCCGACCCCGACCCTTCCAGGTCACGATGCGCCGTTTCGGGCGCAAGCTGGACGTAGAAGCCATGCGTCGCGAACTCCTGCTCACGCCTTTTTTCTTCGACATCCTCCACCTGCATGGGGAGGATCTTCTCGACCGACCCGCGGGGGATCGCTGGGAGGCGCTGCGGAGCGTCGCGCGGGGACTCGAGGTGCCGCGCCGCCTGGTGAGCCGAGTCGAAGAAGCGCAGGAGTTTTTCGGGGAAGCCATCCAGAGGGGGCACGAAGGCATTATGGCGAAAGACCCCGGATCGCTTTACGAGGCGGGAAGGCGCGGCTTTGCCTGGCTCAAGGTGAAGCCGGCCGCGACGGTGGACCTTGTCGTGCTCGCGGCCGAATGGGGGCACGGGCGCCGCCGTGGCTGGCTCAGCAACCTCCACCTCGGGGCACGGGAGCCGCGGACCGGAGGTTTTCTCATGGTGGGGAAGACCTTCAAGGGCCTCACGGACGAGCTGCTCGAGTGGCAAACCCGGCGCCTTCGGGAGATGGCCGTGGCGACGGAAGGCTACGTGGTCCACGTGCGCCCCGAACTCGTCGTCGAGGTCGCCTTCTCCGACGTCCAGCGAAGCCCGCAGTACCCTTCGGGGATCGCACTCCGGTTCGCGCGGCTCAGGCGCTACCGGGAGGACAAGCGACCCGAGGAAGCGGATACGGTCGAGAGCCTGCGCAGGTGGCTTGCCAGGGACACGAGTGAGCGGAGCTGAGGGCGACTTCCTCCCGCCGCCCCCGCGCGCCCCGCGCAGCGCTTGAGGCTCGGCGCACTTTGGGTGTAGGCTCCCGGCGCCAGGAGTCGCATTTACGAACACCCGCGGAAGCTGTTGGGCGAGCGGGTATTTTCCGCCCGCCTTCCGGTGTGTCGCGTGCCGCGGCGACATCCCGATACGCACGCGCTCGCCTCCGTTTCTTCCGGTGCCCTCACTCGGTTCTGCGTGAACGCCACTGCTGAAAAGCGTCTAAAAGGAGAATGCCGCTATGAAAAAAGCGCTCAGGAGCGTAGCGACGTGCGGCACTTTTGTTTTCGTTTTCGTTGCACACAAGGGCGAGGCCTTCGACCCGGGGGCGAACCACTTCAGTTCTGGGGAAGTGAGCGCGGTGCAGTCTTGTTTCTACGAGTGCAAACAAAAGCAAACACCTTTCGATGCAGCCGATGATAGCCTCGTTCTCAAAGGCGTTGCGCTGGAAGATACGCTTTTAGTGCTGGCGAACGAGGCTCCGCTGGAGGCTCTCATCGCCTTGGTAGGAATTTTCGACGGGAACCAGAACTTGCGCGGCGTTTTCAAAACCCACCTCTCGCCGATGGACCTCGATGTTATCAACGTGTGCCGGACACTCGAGCGAGCTGGCATCGTACCGCCGCAAGCCGGCCTGCTCGAAATCGTGACGGTCGATTCCCAATCCGTGCCCGAGGGTGGCGCGTACGCTTGGGTCAAGGAACTGGCCTTGATCAACGCGGACCAATGGATTCGGCCCGCCCCGCCAGTGCTGACTCTGAATCGCAAACTGGCCTCGGCGGCCCGGCAGCAGATGCCATTGGACCGAGCGTTCACCTTCAAGTACCACTCGAAGGTCAAGGGTATCGCGAAAACACCGTGCCGTGTGACGCCGCCGGAGGTTGCGGACCCGGATGCGGTAATGCTTCGGTTCGGCGCTGGGAAGCCGGTGGTGCCCGCTTACGAGCAAGGAACTTTCGATCCGCCTCCGGCTGCGCGGGAGGAATGCTCGCTTACCAGAGTGCCGTGCAGCACGGACCCCACCTTCTTCGTGCCGTGTCCCGACCCGCAGGAGACCTGTAGTGCGGCACCGTGAGCCGAGGGACGGTAGAAGGTCATGAGCCCACGGTCGCGGTCGAGAGGGCGCGGGAGAGCGCCGCCCAGTGCCGGCGGCTCTGTCGGAGCCAGCCGGTGTGTCCCCCCGGTCTCTTGCCGGTCGGGAATTGCGAAGAAAGTTTCGCGCAGGGAAGGTCAAAAAGGTCAAAATAGGGCGTCGGGGACGCGGCCGTTGAGTTGTGCGGTCCGGTTGCGGGCGGCCGAGTGCGCGCCGCGCGCAATGTGCCGGGCGAGGCGACGTCCGGCGGGGCGACGCAACGCGGCCAGGAGGGTGGCTTGCCCGCGAGGTCGTGTAGGCAATTCCGGCGGCGTGAAGCTTCCCGGCAACAGAACCCCAACTATCCCGATGCCCCCTTTGCGCCCCGACCCGTTCCCTAGGGCAGGATGAATCGGGCCGCCCGTACCGGTGTGGGGGCAGCCTGGGGGCGAAACCCTCATCTCTCCAAGGGTTGACGGCCCGGGAGATTCAGCTCGGCTGGATCGTCGGTGCCGAACACGCGATTCCCTTCTTCGTAGTAATACTTGTGCTGATCCCAAACGCGCCAGGTGTCGCCGCTTGTGGGGTCCTTCAGTTCGACCGTGCCGCCCAGGGCATCCATCCATCCCTTGCCAATCTTTGTCGCCGACTGCATCTCGGCCATCCGCTGCTGCATCTCCATGGCGTTGATGCGCTTGACTGTCCTCGCAATCATCTGCCTTCTTGCCGCCATTCCCTGGACGATCGCGTCCGTGACCTCCGCCAGCCAGCGTTCGGTGGGCCGAAAGCTGCGAAAGATCTGTGCGGCAAGCGGCTCCGCCGCCGCAATCTGGCTGGGTGGTGCGACCACGGAGTTGAGATACGCAAAGTTGTACCAGCCGCCGGCGGGCGGGATCGTCGGATCCTGGAGATAATCCATCGTACAGATGATCTTAGCCTGCACTTTGTTTGCCCCTGAGCCACCGGACACGATGAGTTCCGCAGCGCGCGTCTCCTTCGACACGAGCGAATCGACGGTCAGGTCGGAGACCTTTTGGCGCAAGAGCGGAATGAAAATCTCCCGCAGAAACTCCTCCGCGCTCAGTTGCTGCGCATACCATGGACGGCCAGCTAGCTGCGTTCCCGTCTGAGCGGCCGCGATCGAGGCTTCGGTGAATGCGATGCTGATCTCTGGGTGTGGCTTGCCTTGGGGAGTAAAACCGATCGACGACTCGTCGGGAGCAAACGCCTTGTACTCCCAGCCCGCCGGGATGCTCACCGTGAACCGCCCTTGGGGGGACCTAAAGCTGCGAAAACCCACGGCCCGCACTTCCTTCGGAGCTGCCGATTGTCGAGGACCCCGGGGCGGGGTTTCGCCCGCCGCGCAGCGCGGTCCAACGAGCAAGACCGCCAACGCGATCAACGAAATCGTCGGGAAGCGCATGGCTGGGCGACAATGTGGACCCGTTTAACCGCGCTGTAAAGAGCTGCGGGGCAACACGCACGAGCACAGCCTCGGAGAGAGATAGGATCGCGGCTGCTGCAGCAGGTTCTGCGCTCGCAATCCCCGCGCCGGTTCTTCGCCGAGGGTCTGTGCCGCGGTGTCGCTGTCGCCGGTATAGAGCGCGAAGGACAACTCGAGCCCGCTTCCGCGCAAAAGCCTCCGCAACCGCTCGAGCGGTCGTTGGCGAGCGCGTTCATCGGGTAGAGGAGGATCGCCTGGAGACCCCGCACCCCTTCCGCCTTGCGGCGCAGGATCCCGCCGAGGACGCGGAGCAGGAAGGCCTCGGTCTTCCCGGAGCCGGTTCCCGTGGTCACCACGAAGGAGCGTCCAGCCCGCCCCGGCTCAAGCGCCAACTCCTGGTGCCGCAACAGAGGCTCCTCCCCGAACGGCCACGACGCCCGGCGAAGCTCGGGCACGATCTTCCCGTCCCGGGTGATCTCGGCGAGTGTCCGGCCGCGCTCGAACTCTCGGGCCAGCGTGGCGCAGGGCCCGCGCACGATGACATCGGTTTGCTCGAAGTGCTCCTCGAACTGTCGGCGCAGGTGCTCGTCGGGGAAGCGGTACGAGGTACGAAGGAACCGCCGGTACTCGGCGTAGAGGAGGCCGGGCCGAGCCGGCGTAGCTGAGGAGGGTAGGGTCCGGATACGACTGGCTAGTGTTGGAACGGCACCAAGTCATGGCTTCCTCGGCCGAAACAGCCCGGGCTCATTCCTCACTGCATTCGCCTCCGTGTAGGTGTCACCCAGCAGGTGCTGTTCGCACTGTTAGTCACCTGCACGGTCAGCGTGAACGGCTCCGGCAGGGGGACCACCGGGTTCGGTAGATTCGCTCCCCTGCCCCGCACCCGCACTCGTGCCGGTCTCGGGATGCCAATCCTTCCCGCGTGCAGGACCACTCTGGTGAGGCTGTCCACATTTCCGGCCTTGTTCTCGTAGATGTGGCCCCACGGCCGTGCTCCCCAGTTGCTCCTCGGCCCGACCATCGCTGAACCGACGAGCGCGCCGTTGAGATAGAGGCACAGGCGGTACGTTGTTGTTGCGGTGGGATCGCCAAACACGGTTGCCTCGGTAGCAGCCCCATTGATGAATCTGAAGCGGAGCCGGTCTTTGGTGTCGTCGTCCCCGTCGCGGAACGCGATAAGGCTCCTCTCAGGTGCGTCACAGGCCCGTGGACTGGGCAGACAGACGCCGGGCCGCAACAGGATCAGGGCGTCCCGGTCCGGGAGGTTCACTTCTGTGACGGTTGCCCCGTCGTTCACGTCCGGGTCCTGGGTGCCGAGGATCTTGCGAAACTCCCCACCCAGCGCCACCGTCTGTGGGCTCCAGGTGCCATTGACCAGCACGATGCCGTTGTCAAAGTCCCGGCGGAAGAGGTCGGCGCCCCCAACGTAGAACTCCACCTCATCCAGCCACACGTCGGGCTCCTCCCACCCGAGGAGGAAATACACCGGGGTTTGAGCGGTCGTCCTGACCTCAAAGTCCAACGTGTACTGCCGCCAGCCGGAGGTGAGCAAGAGGCTCGTGCTGTAATCCCCCACCTGAACCCCAATCTCCCGCCGTTCACCGGCCCTGGCGAAGAAACGCAGAGTGTACTCCTGGCCAGCCTGAAGGTCCACCGCCGGCGACTCCACCCGGATGTCCTCTGGCTGCATCGTGGTCGTGGTGATGACCGCGTGCAGCGAAGCTTGGCCCGCGGCCGCAGTGCTCGTGTCTCGCTCGAGGGTAGCCTGACCGTCCCCCGCCAGCGTCACCGACCAGCCATCCACGTCCACCTCGAAATGGCCGTTGACCATGCGGTTCTGCGCCGGGTCGAAGGAGACGAGCCGCTGCGGGCCGCCCAGGGGATAGCCCAGGTAGCCCGTGTGGGCAGCCTTCTGAGCCGTGTCGGCCCCCGGGGGCACAGCCTGGCCGGTGGCCAGGTCCACCGCGTACTCGTCCCACCACCAGTCGCCGGCCTTCTTACACACCTTCTGGCCGTAGTACCCGTCGGAGAGCACGGCGCTGCCGAAGCTAAAGCGGAACAGGCTATTGGGGCCGCCGGCACAATTGCTGTCGTAGTAGACTTGCGTCGGCTGTTTGTTGATGATCTCGGAGTAGTGGGGCTCATAGCCGGCCTCTTCGTTCCACAGGAAGTAGGTGTCCAGAAAAGCATCGTACTGGGAGGTGTCGCCGTTGGGATCCGCCTGGCCGCCGATGACCGGAAAGCCCTCCATCTGGTTGCCGTTGAGATACTCAAAGCCGCGGGTGTCGGGGACGCCGCCTGTGAGGATGGAATCCGGCCCCAGGGCCTGGCGCAGCCGGCGAAGCAGCTCCACCATCCCCTCACCCCAGGCATTCTCTCCGGGCGTGACCATACCCCCATCGGCGAGGCCATCGTTGTTCACGTCCACCTTGGGTACCATCCAGTAGAGGGTGGTGTCGAAGAGGACACCGTCGAACACATGCTCGTTGGGCGGGTTGAGGTTCTGGGCCAGCCATTCGGCCATCACCTGGTTAAACTGCCGGCCCTGTTCGTCCGGCGGGCAAAGAGTGCTCTGGTTGTAGGACCAGACAGTGTTGTCGTCCTCGGCGCCCCCGGCGCCAGGGCCGTGGACGGCCATGCGGCTGCCGGCCGGGTGGGGGATGGCGGTGGAGCTGTACCCCCGGGTGACGGTGAGGGTTTTGTTTACCTGGTCCACGGCCTCGATGAGGACGTGCTCGGCGTGGGCCCAGAAGGCCGGCTCCTGAGGGGTGAGGGTGGAGGTGATGGCCGTCCCGTCCCAAATCATGGCGTAATTGCCGGCGTCGAACTTCCCACCTTGGGGGATGTCGGTAAGCTGAATGATGTTGGTACTCTCATTCACTCCCTCGGCCAGCGTGGCGTAAGGATAGAAGAGCCAGTGGCCGGGGAAGGTTTCGGCGAGGGGGATTTGGTCCTCGTCGCGCTGGTGGGCCCGGGCCGGGAAGTGGCGCAGGATGACCGTTTCGCGCCGCCGGGTGCGGAGCTCCCGGGCGCGCTCAAGGGAGCGCCCGGTCCCAGAAACCACCGGGTACTTGGTGAGGGCTTCCACGGCGGTGTCCTGGTCGTCCAACACCCCAAAGGCAGTGACGCGCGGGTAAGGAGGGTTCAAGAGGGCGGGGAACACTCCGTCGGGGTAAAGGAGAAGGAACGCCAGAGCGGCCAAAATCGCCGCCTTAAAGACTTCTCCTGGTCCATACCCTGGGCGAGGGCAAAGCTTCTCGGCCAGGACGGGGCGGAGCGGCGTGGCCTGATCCTCGGGTCCGTAGTGGCCTTCTGTCAAGGCCACATTTCCGACTGCCTGGACTTCTTGGAGGGCCACCGTTCAGGCCGCCGCGCCCTCTGCGCAATGGGAAGGGGCCGCCGGTGCTCGGCGACAAGCTCGCGGACGGCGAGCGGGATGTTGGGGGGGGCATGCCGCCAAGCTGCCGCTCCCGGCCCAGGGGATGCGCCTCCCGAACCATTCTGGAGCGAGATCGGCAGGAATGCACGAGGGACGCATTACCATGCAATCGCGCCCAGGCATTCCGCCCGGTGTCGAGGAATCGGGACCGTGGATGCCCTCATGAGAAATTGACCGCCCGGGCATCGGTGTCCCGTGGAGATCGATCGAGGTTTGCTCTCCACACAATGCTCCCAGACGGCAGGTTCCGGGAGCCGTCTAAGGCGCTGTCCCGCGCACCCGCGCGAAATTGCGGTGGCGCCAAGGCCGGGACGGCATGCCGCAACGGCTTGATATTCCGGGGCTCGCGCGGTGCAGGTCACCTGGGGTCGGGATATGAAGCACATATCGGACTTCATAACTTCATTCCGCGGCGGATACCCCGAGCCTCGGGACCGGCCCGTAGCCCGTCATTCGCCTCCCTCCATGACGAGGTACCTGCCGTCGGCCGGACCCCGTATTTCGCTCGAAGAACTGGCCCTCGTCCCGCTTGTCGCGCAGCTCCTCTCGCCACTGGTCCATCAGCCCCGGAGGCGTGACGATGAGAATGCGCTCGGCGCGACCTCGCGCCATGAGTTCCAGCATGGCGAGCCCGGCCTCGATGGTCTTCCCGAGCCCGACATCGTCTGCAATGAGGAGCGAAGGTCTGGGCTTGGCGAGCAGGCGCAGCGCCGGCGCGAGCTGGTAGGCCTCGAGCGTTACTCTGCCGAACCGGGCGCCGGTGAGAAGGCCGGTCTCCCGGACCAGAGTGGCGCCGAGAACAAGATGGGCCCTCGACCAGGCAGAGAACGAGTCGAGACCCCGGAGATCGAAGCGCACCTCCTCGCTCGGAAGGGGCAAGACCTGCTCCGCCGGGACAACGGCCGAGAGGACCGCCGGTGAGTCGCCTTCGAGTGCTTCGACCTCGAGGATCCAACGCTCGCTCCCCGCGGGGGTGACCTTGCGGACCCGCCGCGGGCGGTCGCGCAATAAGACGCGCTCTCCGACGTCGGCCGTAGCGGTCGTCATAGCTCCCCTGTCCTAACGATGGCTTCTTTCCGGTTCTTTCCGTAGCGCGAGGGGCTATGCACGTGGCTTCGGTGGGTTTAACGCTGCCGCAGCAGCTCACTGCGCGTCCGCGCCGCTTCCCTCCCGTAATTCCCCCCCACGGACCGCGGAGCGCACCGATTGCTATTTCACCAGGCGAAAGAGTGTCAAGTAAGCGAAGCGGCGCCAAGGCGGGTGTTGGCGGGTGCCTCGAAAAAGGCTGCCCCGGCTTTGTCTGGAGGCATCGCTCCCAGTGATGGGTCGGTGACTCCCCAGAAGCAGGTGCGCCTCAGAGCTGGGAACAGTGCGCAGTTCTCTGAAAGGCGGAGACCGTCGATGTTCGGTGCGTTGCTTGTTTTCAGCCTGAACGAAGGTTTCTCTGGGGACGCGGGTGGCAGCGCAGGGGGCAGCCGTGGTAGATGGCTGCACACGGGCAGGAGCGAAGCGATGGCGGAGTCGATTGGCTTGAAAACCGGCGACGCGCGCTTTTGGGACGCGGCGGACTTGCGCGCCCAGATCGATCGCGTGTTCGACATCTGCCACAGCTGTCGCCTGTGCTTCAAGTTTTGCGGCAGTTTTCCCGCGCTTTTCGAGATGCTGGACGCGATCGCGGAAAAGCGCCGAGCGGCGTACCTGGCAGAGCATCCGGAAGTCGTCGAAGCCGCGATGCGCAAGCGGGCGGCGGCTGCGGCTGCGCCGTCGCCGGCTCACGAAGGAGAGCGCGCGGAGGGTTTTGGCGACGAGATGCCGGAGATCGTCGGCAGGGCGCGCGATCTCTCCGAGGAACAAGTCGATCGCGTCGTCGGCCTGTGTTTCCAGTGCAAGCTGTGTTACCCGAACTGCCCGTACACCCCGCCGCACGAGTTTGCCGTCGACTTTCCGCGCCTGCTGTTGCGGTGGAAGGCTCACCGCGTCCGGCGCGAAAGCGTGCCCTGGCGAACGCGCATCGTTCGCAACACGGCGCTGCTCGGGGGTGCGGCGAGCCTCGCGCCGGGTTTGGCGGCGTGGGCCCTGCGCAGCCGGCTGCCGCGCTGGTTGATGGAACGGATGCTCGGTATCCATCGCGAAAAGCTGTTGCCGCCATTTGCGGGCGAGACGTTCTCGCGCTGGTGGACGCGCCGCTTGCGGCCGCCACTGCCGGAGCCGCTGCCCTTGCGCGAAGGGGTGCAGGAGCCGGTACCGCTGCGGGTGGCCCTGTTTGCCACGTGCCTCGTCGAATATAACGAGCCGGTGGTGGGCAAGGCAGCCGTGCAGGTGCTGGAGCACAACGGGGTGGAGGTCGTGTATCCGGAGGGCCAGGGGTGCTGCGGCATGCCGCTGCTCGATGGGGGAGATGTGGATGCGGTCCTCCGGTACGCGGAGAAGAATCTCGCCGTGCTCGAGCCTTGGGTGCAGCGCGGCTACGAGGTGGTGATCCCGTCCCCGAGCTGCAGCCTGGTCGTGCGGGAAGAATACCCGCAGCTCTCCCCGGGCGCTGCAGCGGCGAGCGTCGCAGCCCGCGCGCGGGATCTCTGCGACTACCTGTTCCGCCTCGGCCGCGATGGCCGGCTGCGGCGCGACTTCGGGCGGCGATTGCAGCGCGTGAAGTACCACGTTCCCTGCCACCTGCGCGCGCAGAACATAGGTTTTCGCGGGCGCGATCTGCTGCGGCTCGTGGCCGATGAGGTCGAGGTGATCCAGGAGTGCTCGGGCCACGATGGCACCTGGAGCATGCAGAAGGAGCACTTCGAAGAATCCCTGCACTGGGGGCGCAAGCTGTTCGCGGCGTTGCAGGCGGGCGAGGGGCCCTGCGCCGCGTGTACTGACTGCGCCCTCGCGGCGACGCAGATCCGGCAGGCAACGGGTCTGCGCGCTGTTCACCCCGTTGTCGCGCTGGCGTTTGCGTACGGCTTCGACGTGGAAGGAGCGCGGGAAGCCCTCGAGGCCGTCGCCGAGGCGCAGTGATCGCCCTCGGGCGCGGCCCCACGCCGCGGCGCTTCACTCGGCCAGCTTCGCGGCCCGCGACCCGCTTCGGGGCGGAAAGCGAACGCCGGTGCCGCCGAGGCCGCAATAACCCGCGGGATTCTTCGCCAGGTACTGCTGGTGGTAGGGTTCGGCGTAGTAGAACTCCGGGGCGGGGGCGATCTCCGTGGTGATTGGGCCGTACCCGGCGCGGGACAGGAATTCCTGATACTCCTGGCGCGACCGCTCTGCCTGTGCCCGCTGCGCTTCGTCAAACCAGTACAGCGCGGAGCGGTACTGCGTGCCGATGTCGTTCCCCTGGCGCATCCCTTGGGTCGGGTCGTGGTTCTCCCAGAACACGCGCAGGACCTCTTCGTACGAGACCACGCCGGAATCGAATACCACGAGGACGACTTCCGCGTGCCCGGTTAGTCCGGTGCACACCTCCGAATAGGTGGGGTTAGGGGTAAAACCGCCCGCGTATCCGACCGCGGTCGTGTACACGCCGGGGAGTTGCCAGAACGTCTTCTCCGCGCCCCAGAAGCAGCCCATGCCGAAGAGCGCGCGCTGTGTGTGCACGGGGAAGGGAGGTTCGAGCGGTGTGCCGAGTACGTAGTGCCTATTTGGCACTGGCATGCGCTCCGGGCGACCCGGCAACGCCTGCTCCGGCTTGGGAAGGGCAATCCTGACGGTGCGGTAGGGCATGAGCGCCACCGAGATTACGCGTGCAGCGCCACGCGCCGCAAGGGCAGCCAAGGAGCCCGGGGGAACGCTCGCAGCGGGCGAGGTGGCCAACGCGACGCATCGCGCTTGACAGTCTGCGGGAATCTCCTCGATAAGGTTGCCATGAGGCGATTTCGCCGTCTCGGGGCTGTTGCGGCGGCGGCAGTCGCCGTTGCTGCGTGCGGGCCGCGCCGCGCGCCGGTGCCCCTCTACTACGCAGCCGAGAGTGCGATGCGGCGCGGGCAACTGGAAGAGGCGGTCGACGGGTACCGCCTCTTCATCGAACAGCCGGGCCGCGAGGGAAGGCCGTACCTGCTTCGCAGTTACTACATGCTCGCTCTCGCCCTCCATCGGCTGGGGCGCAACGCGGAGGCTGCCGCGGCGCTGGAGGAGCTCGAAGACAAGTATCCGGAGGCCGATTCGGTGCAGGTGTGGGCGCTGCGAGGCGACATCAGCCGCGCAGAGCACAAGCTCGTCGAGGCGGTTCAGCAGTGGGAGCGCGCGTGGCACCTAGCCGGGCCCCTCGACCGCCAGAAGCTGCAGCGGCGAGTTCGCGCGGCCATGGCGGAGATGGATGCGGGGCAGGTGATCCGCGCCGCATCGCTCGTGCGAGAGCCCGGCGTCCGCGAGATCCTTCTCTCCCAAACGCGGGCTGGCGAAGGCGCTTTGCCGCTCGAGGGAGGTGCGGCAGAGCCGGCAGCGGGGGCGGCAGCAGAGGCCCCGGCACCCCCGGGGGTCGCTTGCTTGCTCGCCGGCGCGGAAAGCGGGGCGCGGGAGGACGGCGAGCGCATTGCCACTGCGGTGCGCCTGGGCTTCGGGGAGGCAGCGGATCGCGTCCGGACGGTTTTCGCTGGTCTCTCGGCCGAATCGCTGCGCGCCGCCTGGCTCCGCGTGGCGGTAGACCCTTCGGTCCTTGCGGTCATTGCCTCGGCTTCCGATGCAGTTGCGGCGCGGGCGCTCGCGGAGCTGGCGGATACGGCCGCGGTGCCGCTTCTGCTCGTCTCGCCGGAGGGTATCCGTCCGGGCGCATACACCCGCTCGCTCGCAGGCGGGGAGCAGGAGTTCGGGAAATTGCTGGACTACGCCGTGGACCGCGCCCGGTTGCACCGCTTTGCAATTGTTTACGAGGAGACCCCGGCGGGTCGCAGCGGAATGCAACAATTCGCTGCCGAGGCGAAGCGGAAAGGCGCCGAGGTGGTTGCCGCGCATGGGTACTCCGGAGGCCAGGAGGCCTCAGTCCTCCAGGAGGTACACGCGTGGCGGGCGCGGCAGCGCAATGTGGAGGCAATTTATTTCTCGGCCGGGCCCGCGGCAGCCGCGCTGGCTGCGGGGGTGCAGTCGAAATTTCCGGACCTGATCCTACTCGGTCCCGCCGAGTGGGGCGTGCCGGTGGTTGCAGCGCAGTGGCGCGAGCTGCGCGTTTTCGTGCCGGGCTCGAGCGACCGCGGCGCGTTTGCCCGGGAGTTCGAGGCCGCCGCCGGGCAGCCAGCGGGAATTGCGGAGGTTCGCGCGCACCAGGCGGCGCTTTTATTGCGCCGCGCGATCGTGGAGAGCGAAGCGCGCACGCGCGAAGAGGTGCATGCGTTCTTGGACTCTCCGGAAGGTCTTGCGGGCGGGAGCGAGCCCGCTGTGCTCCAGGTGCGCGACGGCCGGGTGGAGACCGCGAGTTAACCCGGGCCTGGGTTCATCGACTTCGTTGCCCGGGTTTCTGCCCGCCCGTGACGGCTTGCGCGCTCCGCTTGCCCGGCGAGGAGCGCTGCTCCGATGACGCCTGCGGAGTCGCCGAGGCGATGGCGAACCACGGGTGTCGTCAACTCGTCGTTGAAGACGTAGCGCGCGATGGCCTCCTTGCCTGCGGTGTAGAGCTCGTCGATGTTCGAGAGGCCGCCTCCGAGGACGATGACTTCCGGGTCGAGGATGTCGATCACGTTGGCCATCGCACGGCCGAAGTCGTCGAGAAAGCGTGA
Organism: Myxococcales bacterium; assembly: GCA_037440145.1. GTDB lineage: Bacteria > Desulfobacterota > Binatia > HRBIN30 > BPIQ01 > JBBIUR01. Next base: position 13,580 of record JBBIUR010000036.1, read on the forward strand.
AATGACAGTGCGCGCGGGGCGCTCCCCGCGTCGCGCGCGCGCGGCGATCTCGGGCATGCGCAAGGTTTTTCCGGTGAGCGCGCGGTAGCGGCGCTCGACCGCGGGCCCGGAAAGAAACGTCTCGACGCAGCCCCGGCCTCCGCAGTAACAGCGCGGTCCGGTGGCGCGGATGCGGTGGTGTCCCCACTCGCCGGCCACGTGCTGCGGCCCGCGCCAGAGTTGGCCGTTCCAAACGATCCCCCCTCCCACGCCCGTTCCCAGGATCACGCCGAACACGAGCCGGGCCCCTCGCCCAGCGCCGGCCAAGGCCTCGGCGAGCGCGAAGCAGTTCGCGTCGTTCTCCAGGATCACGCGGCAACCGAGCCGGCGCTCGAGGTCTTCGTGGAGAGGCCGCCCGTTCAGGCACACGGTGTTGCTGTTCTTCAAAGTCCTGTCGCGGCGGGAGACCGAGCCCGGGGTGCCGATGCCCACGACTTCGACTTCGGGCGCGCGCGCTCGCAGCTCGGCGCAGAGGTCGCCGATACGCCCGAGGATATGCTCGTATCCCTTCGCGCTTTCCGTGGGTAGGCGGATGCGATGCAGGACTCGGCAATCCGCATCCAGGATTGCGCCCTCGATCTTCGTTCCGCCGAGATCGATTCCGATCCGCCTTCTAGCCACCTCGGTGCTCTCGCGCGCGAGGCGATCAGACCGGCACGCGCTCCACGCATTCGCGGAAGAGCCGGTGCCAGTTCGTCACCGTGCCGAACTGCTTCAGGTAGGCGTCCAAGCCCAGCAGGGCGCGCGCCAGGAAGACGCGATGCCCCGGGGCCTTGAAGAGGCGATTCTCCAGTCCGATGGTGGCGATCTGCATCGCCCGCTCTACCGACTTGAACGCGCGGGGGTCGTACTCGCGGTCGGTCAACACGGGCTCGAAAATGATGTCCATGATTTTCAGCAGCGGCTCCGGGTCGTCGCCCCGATCGAGAAAGCCGAGCTCGACGAAGCACTCCGCTTCGGCCTTCCTGTCGCCCGCGAGGATGGATGCGGCGAGCCGACGGTACGCCTTGCGGATCGGCTCGGGGAAAATGCGGATGGAGCCAAAATCCAGGATCGCGAGCTTCGGGTGGTAGGTTACGTGTGTAGGACGCCGAATTCGAACACCTGCCGCCACAGGACGCGGAAGTACTTGATCGCCACCCAATCCTTGAGCGGCTGTTCTACGCCCGGCGCCAGGATTTCCGCGATCCGATAGCCTTCGATCTTGCTCATCGTGAGCACGCGGCGCGAGGAGTAGTCGGGGTAGACGTGGGGAATGATCACCTCGTCGTCATCGCGGAACATGCGCTGGAAGAGGGCGATGTTCTTCGCTTCGTTCACGTAGTCCAGCTCCTCGTGCAGGCGCTCTTCCAGCTCTCGGTAGACGTCGGAGTAGTCGATGTTCTGCCGCATGACGTCGCGGCCGATCAGGGTGAAGGTGTGCAGGAGCGCCTTGATGTTCCGGAGGTCCTGCTCGACGGTTTCCTCCACGCCGGGATACTGGATTTTCACGACTGCGGTTTCGCCGGTCTTCAGTTGCGCCTGGTGCACCTGGCCGAGGGAGGCTGCAGCGAACGCGGCCGTGTCGAAGGAGCGGAAGAGCTGTTCGGGATAGGCGCCCAGTTCGGCGCGCACCTGCTCGCGGATCTCTTCGTAGGGCATGGGCGGAATCTCGGACTGGACGACGGACAGGATTTTCAGCGCTTCGGGGGGCAGGATGTCGTCGCGCATGGAGAGCATCTGCACGAGCTTCATGAAAGCGCCTTTGAGCTCTTTGGAGCTCTCGACGATGCGCGCCGCGTTGCGGACGTGCGTGTCGAGTAACCGCTGGCTGCGCCGGTCCTTTCCCTGAAACGGGCTTTTCAGCAACTGCCAGAAGTAGCTCGTGCCCACCGAGGTGGTGAGGGTTCCGACTTTGAACACGCGGCGTGCCCGGCCGCGGGTCAGCTTTTTCACTTTTGTGGCTGTTTTTCCCGCCTCGGGCATGGCGCCCCAGTGTGGCGCAAGACGGCCGCGGAGTCGACAGCTCGGAGCCCGTGCGCGTCAACTCGCGCGGAGGGCTGCCCGCGCGATTTCGAGGCCGCGCTCCGCTTCGGCATCCGTCAGGACGAGCGGCGGGGCCAGGCGGACCACAGTGTCCCGGTGCAGGGTCCAGCCGACCAACATCCCGCGCTCGCGGCAGGCAGCGACAAACCTCTTCGCGGCCGCCGGGGTTTCGAACTGCAGCGCCAACAGGCAGCCGAGGCCGCGCACCTCGCACACCGGAGGGCGGGCCATCGCGCGCAGGCCAGCGAGCAGCTTCTCGCCCAGCACCCGGGCGCGCGGAACCAGGCCTTCGCGCCGCAAAACGCCGAGCCCCGCGAGGCCCGCGGCACACGAGAGCGGATGGCCGCCGAATGTGGTCACGTGCGCGAACGGCGGATCGTGCGCGAGGGTTGCCATCACGTCGGGCGTGCCCATGAACGCGCCGAGGGGCAGGCCCCCGCCTAGGGCCTTCGCAAGCACCAGCAGGTCGGGCACCACATCCCAGTGCTCGCAGGCGAACATCTGCCCGGTGCGGCCCATCCCTGTGAGCACCTCGTCCGCCACGAGCAGAGCGCCCACCTCGCGGCAGCGGGTGCGCAGCGCGGGCAGGAACGACGGAGGCGGAATGCGGACTCCGGCCTCGGCCTGCACGGGCTCGACTATGACTGCTGCCGTGCGCTCGTCGATGGCTCCGAGAGCGGAGGGGTCGCCGAACGGCAGGAAGTCCACTTCGGGCAGCAGCGGCGCGAACGGCTCGCGGTACACCGCGTTGCCGGTGACCGAAAGGGCCCCGAAGGTGTCTCCGTGAAAACTGCCTTCGAATGCGACCAGGCGCGGGCGGCGCGTGAATTTCCGCGCTGCCTTGAGGGCTCCCTCCACCGCCTCCGCGCCGCTGTTGGTGAAGTACGTGACCGAGAGATCTCCCGGGGCGATGGCAGCGAGCTGCCGCGCCAGCTCCACCTGCGGTTCGAGGATCATCTCGCCGTAGACCATCACGTGCAGGTACTTCCGCGCTTGCTCGCTCACGGCGCGCACCACCGCGGGGTGCGTGTGGCCGATGTTCGAAACGCCGATCCCCGACAGAAAATCAAGGTATGCGTTGCCCGCTGCATCCCATACGGTGCAGCCCGAGGCGCGGGCCACGACGATGCCCATGGGTTCCGCGCCCGTCTGACAAACGTAGCGCAAGAAGTCGGCGCGCAGCACGCTTTCGGCCTTCGCCGGCGCGCGGCTCATCGGCGAAATCCTCCGGCGCTTTCCATGCTCTCCGAGAACCAGGCCGCAACACGCGGCTGCCCGCCGGGCTGCCACGAGAGGTCGGGCCGCTGCATTTCGCCGGCAGGGCACACGCGCGGCACTCCCGCTGCCCGGAACACGGCCTCCACGGCATCGAAGCGCTCACCGCTGACCGCGAGCCCTGCGGCCTCGAGCCAAGGGCGCACGAGCCGCGCGGCCGCGGCCGCCTCTTCGGGGCTCGCCACGGGCTGAACCCGAAGGGTCCGGTGCAGACACGTCGGCCGCAGCGCGGCTTCTCCCTCCACGGCGACGGTCCAAGTGAGGGATTCGCCGCACAGCAGCCGCACGGGTTTTTGGCGCGCCATCGCCTCCCACTCCAGTTCCTGCCGAAAGCGCAGAACCGCCGCCCGCTCTTCCAATGAGAGTGGGCGCGGCGGAAGCTCTGTCGCCCAGGTGCGGAGTGCCGCAGCGAGTTCCTCGCCTACGCCGTGGAGCGCGCGCCGGTCTCCTTCGACGAGCACCACCTGGGGGGAGAGGCAACCGCGCTGGTCCCAGAGCGACACGTCTTCCCCGATGGCCCGCGCGGCTGCTGCGCGGAGCGACGGGTCGCTGGCGACTTCTGCGCCGACGAAGGCGAAGCTCATCCGGTTGCCGCGGCCGACGAAACGGCCGGGCACGCGAGACCGCAGCGCTGCAATCGCCTCGTCGCTGCCCGTGGCGTCCACCACATCGGCCTTTTCGAATGCGGCCCGCTCGATTTCCTCGGCTCCTCCCTGCCAGTACACCGCAGCCGCGCACGCGCCCAGTTCCTCATCCTCGGCGATGATCGACTGCACCCACAGAGCGGCGCAGGCGGGATCGCCAGCGCCGGGCTTGACGAGGGCAGCCGCGCGCACCGCCAGGCTGAGCGAGAGGGCCGTTGCCGCCAGGGCCGGGATGTTTCCGGGCAGCACGTGGACAATCAGCCGCGGGCCGGAGGCAGGGATGCGGCGCCAGCGGTCGCCGAGCTCGCGATCGAGCAGGTGCTCGATCGCGGGGGGCCGCAGGGGTTCGATGAGCCGCGGCAGCCCGCGGCGAATCATGGGCAGGGAGAACCCGGTGCTCGCTGCCAGCACCCTTTCCGCGCGCCGGCGCCGAGGCGAATCCGGCGCCAGCCAGGCCTCCGCTACGCGATCCAGAACCGAAATCACGTCGCCGGCTGGCCGGCGGGCGACTCGCTCGCGGGCGGCGAGCAGCCGCTCGACCAGTCGCTCGATGTCTCGCGGCGAGGGAACTCGATCGCCGGGCGAACCCGTTGGCAGCACCCAAGCGACGATACCGCAAACGGGGGCAACCGCGAAGTGGGGCAATGGACTCGGACTCCGAGGTGTGCCACATTTCCGCGGCGTGTCTGCGGTCTACGAGTCGCACATCCCAGAGCTACCGCTGTGGTTTCGGGGTAAGGTGCGGGACCTCTACGATCTGGGCGACGGCCTGTTGATCGTGGCGACCGACCGGCTTTCGGCGTTCGACGTGGTGCTGCCAACCCCGATACCCGGGAAGGGGGAAGTGCTCACGCAAATGTCGAACTTCTGGTTTCGGCGGATGAGCCACGTCATCCCGAACCACCTGACCGACCGGTCCTTGGCGGAGGTCGTGCGGGACCCGGCCGTGCGGGCGGAGATCGAGCGCCGCGCAGTGATTGCCCGCAAGGCAAAGCCATTGAAAGTCGAAGCAATCGTGCGCGGCTACCTCGCGGGTTCGGGATGGGTGGAATACCAGCGCACGGGGGCGATCTGCGGGGTTCGGTTGCCCCGGAATCTCCGCGAGTCCGACCGCCTTCCAGAACCCATCTTCACGCCGTCGACGAAGGCACCGGCGGGGGAGCACGACGAGAACATTTCCTACGCGCAGACCGAGGACCTCCTCGGCGCCGAGCTGGCTCGCGCGGTCCGGGATGCCAGTCTGGCGATCTATCGGGAGGCGGCGGCCTGGGCAGAATCGCGGGGGATCTTGATCGCGGATACGAAGCTCGAATTCGGCCTTTGCAACGGCGAGTTGCTGCTGATCGACGAGCTTCTCACCCCCGATTCCTCGCGCTTCTGGGCCGCAGAGGACTACGAGCCCGGGCGGGCGCAGCCGAGCTTCGACAAGCAGTTCGTGCGCGATTACCTGAACTCGATCGGCTGGAACCGGAAACCGCCGGCCCCGGAGCTTCCTGCCGAAATCGCGGCGGAGACGGCCGCGCGGTACCGCGAGGCGCTCGTGAGGCTGGGGGCAGGTGCCTGAAGCCTGCCTTCAAGCGGGGCCGCGAAAGCTCTCCCACACAAGCGAGCAGCCGCGGAGTTCCGCCCCGGCCGCGCGGCCGAGGATCTCGAAGCCTTCTCCGACAGCGCGTCCGATGTCTTCGGTGAGGACGACGAGTGCAGTTCCGGCATTGGCGAGGTCGTAGTGGCAGAGGAGGCCCGCTTCCCCCGGCGCGGCCTCGCGCAGCGTGGCCGGTTCCAGGATGCGCGTGCGCATCCAGGGGGGCGAGACGAGCGCTCGCCGGGCGAAGCGGCCCGCAACGCGGTTCGCGATCGCGTTTTCGTACGCCTGGGACGAGAGTTCTGCCATCCCGTACTCGTTGACGCAGTAGTAGCCGGGGATGGAAAGCGCGTTCCACACGGCGCGCAGCAGGCCGCGCCGCGACATCAGGCGGGGGGCTCCCTTTGCCCCCCCGGTGTCCATGAGCCGGCTTCCGTGCGGGAGGTGAAAGCTCCAGCCGCGTGCCTGGCAATCGTCGAGCAGGTGCAGTAGCGCGGCTGTCGTGGCCAGGATGCAGAGCGGTTCGCCGCTGCGCTCGGCGGCGCGCAGCGCGTCGGCCGCGAGGGCGAAGTCGATCCCTTGCCGCGTCACCGCGTACGCGGAGCCCTCGGCCCCGAAGGCCTCCATCGCCCAGGCGACCATCTGGGCGAGGGAGGAGTCCGGCAGCTCGGCCGGCGAGTGCACCAGGGACAAGATGCGCACGGCGCGCGCGTCGGGAAAAAGAAAGCGCGCCATGCCCGCGACCGCAGAGGCGCGGTAGAGGCGAAGATCCGGCAAGGCGTGGACGCTGCGGCGCGAGGGCCCGTGCGTGGTGCCGGTGGAGCGGAAGCGCCGCTGGGGTGGCCCGCAGCACAGCTCGACGTGGCGGAACGCCTCGACAGGCACCGGCGGGATCTCCGTCCACTGCCGCACTGCCGCGGGAACGGCGCCGCGCCGCTCGCAGTATTGCCGGTAAAACGGGATCGTCTCGAATTGATGGCGGAACACGTCGAGAGCGAGGGCCTCGAACCGCTCTGCATCCGGCGCCTCGATGTAGGCGAGGACGCGTTCGTGCACCCAGTGCGCGCCGCTCATCGCCGGCCGCGGAGCCGCCCGGGACGGGTCCCGGTGCCCCCGAGGTCAAGAAGGAGCGCGCTGGTTCCGCAGAGGGGCAAACAGGCCCGCATGGAAAAAGGTCCGCAGCTCCTGGCGGCGGCGCGCGATGGTGATCAGCGCGAGGAACAGGTACGCTGCCGAGAAACCGTAGCGCACGTGCGGATCGGGTAGCACGAGCTGCGTCGCGAAGAGCAGGAAAAGACCCGCCGCCTCGAGAAGGGACAATTTCAGATTCGCGAGCACGGCGACGCCGAAGAGCGATTGGGCCGACGTCAGGAGGATTTCCTCCACCTGCCGCGCGTCCAGGTGCAGCGCGCCGGGGCTGCCGAGGGAGACGCTGTAGACGAGCGGCAGGGTGCCCACCAGTAGCGTCCATTGGTTCACCTTCGAGGATACCATCGCGCCGATTCCCGCCTGCGCGTCGCCTTTGAGCGTGAAAATGCAGGCGATCACAATCTCCGGGGCTTCCGAGGCGAGGGGGGCCAGCCACTGGACCACGAGGAACTCGTCCACTCCGACCGCTCGCCCCGTCTGGATGAGCGCTTCTGCGAAGGGCTCTGCCGAAAGCAGGATCACCGCAGCGGAGTACAGAAAGAAAGCGGCCACACAGGTGCGCCGCAACGGCGGGCGCAACTGCGCGAGCACGCGCGCAGGGCCGATGAGCTCGGGCTCCTCAATTGCCGCGCGCGCGATCCGCCACATGTACGCGGCGAAGAGCCCCGTGAAGGCCAGCGTGTCCAAAAGCGAAATGGTTCGTTTCAGCGGCAACAGAAACGAGTAAACGGTGGCCAGGCTGAGAAACACGAGCTCCACGGAGCGATTGGACGGCATTTCGAGTTCCGAACGGCGGTCGCGCGCCCAGTAGAGGACGACGATCAGCGGCCAGGCAATCCCGATGAGAAGCCGGTTGGCCCCGGTCATGTTGGCCGTGGCGTAGGCGGCGTACTGCGGGTCTCTTGCAGCGACCCAGGCGAAGTAGAGATCGACCGCGTACTCGGGAAGGACGGCGACCAGCGCGAGGAAGGCGAGCGCTAGGCCCTGTGAGATGTCCATCTCCGCCACTTCCGCGGCCCAGGTGAGCAGGAAAGCGCCTGCAAGGATCGCAGCGCCGAAGGTCAAAGCTGCCGGGGCTTCGCCCAGATGCACTCCGCTTGCGCGCGCAGTCATTCCCGGCAGGGAGGCCGCAAAAGCCACCGCGATCCAGGCCCACCCTCGTGCCATCCCCTGCGTCCCTACACTCCGTGTCGGCCGGGCGCAACACGCCTCGGGATCGAGTGGATATCGAGTGGATCGAGTGGCCGCGCAACACCTGCGCGCCTCAAGCGGACTGGCAGCCGCGGCGACAGCGCGCGAGCCGTCGAACAGGCGTTTTTCCACGCGCTTCGCGGCGGGGCGGCAGGCCGCCCGGGTACCGTGCACTCTTGGCGCGCTTCGGGTAAGAGTTTCGGCAAAGGAAAAAGGGGGAGAGATGGCTGTATACCGATCGCGCACGACGACGCATGGCCGGCACATGGCGGGAGCGCGCGCCCTGTGGCGGGCCGCGGGCGTGCGCGAGGCCGACTTCGGGAAGCCGATCATTGCCATCGCCAACTCCTTTACCCAGTTCGTACCCGGACACGTCCACCTCAAGGAGATCGGAGCGCTGGTCGCAGCAGCGGTGGAAGAAGCGGGCGGCATCGCCAGGGAGTTTCACACCATCGCGATCGACGATGGCATCGCGATGGGGCACAGCGGCATGCTCTACAGCCTGCCGTCGCGGGAGCTGATCGCCGATTCGGTAGAGTACATGGTGAACGCTCACTGCGCGGACGCGCTGGTCTGCATTTCGAACTGCGACAAGATCACGCCGGGTATGTTGATGGCGGCGCTGCGCCTGAACCTGCCAGCGATCTTCGTCTCTGGTGGCCCCATGGAGGCCGGGAAGGTCGCGTGGCGGGGCGAGGAACTGCGCGTGGATCTGATCGACGCCATGATCGCGGCGGGGGCACCGGACGTCACCGATGAGGAGTTGCTGCAGATGGAGCGCTCGGCCTGCCCGACTTGCGGGTCGTGCTCAGGAATGTTCACTGCGAACTCGATGAACTGCCTCGTCGAGGCATTGGGCCTGGCGCTGCCGGGGAACGGCACTCTGCTCGCCACGCACGCGGATCGCAAAAGGCTGTTCGCCGAGGCAGGCCGGCGGATCGTGGAACTGGCGCGCCGGTATTACGAGGAGGGGGACCGCAGTGTCCTGCCGCGGTCGATCGCGACTTTCGAGGCTTTCGAGAACGCGATGAGCCTCGACATCGCCATGGGCGGCTCGACGAACACCGTATTGCACTTGCTCGCGGCGGCGCAAGAGGCGCGGGTGCCCTTCACGATGGCCGACATCGATCGCTTGTCTCGACGCGTGCCCCATGTGTGCAAGGTGGCCCCGAGCTCCCCGGAATACCACTTGGAAGACGTGCACCGCGCCGGCGGCGTGATGGCGATTCTCGGCGAGTTGGATCGTGCGGGGCTGGTGCATCGAGACGTGCGTACGGTTCACAGCGCGACGTTGGGCGAAGCGCTGCAGCGGTGGGACGTGCGCCGGGTCTCCGACGCTGCGGTGCACGAGTTCTATCGCGCGGCCCCCGGAGGAGTGGCGACGACCGTTCCCTGCAGCCAAGCGCGGCGATATCCGAACGTCGATCTCGACCGTACCCGCGGCTGCATCCGTGACGTGGCCCACGCGTACAGCGCGGACGGCGGGCTGGCCGTGCTGTACGGCAACCTGGCACCAGAGGGGTGCATCGTGAAAACCGCGGGCGTGGATCCGAGCATTCTGGTGTTTGCCGGACCCGCTCGGGTTGTCGAGAGTCAGGAGGAGGCCGTGGAGGCAATTCTGGGCGATCGCGTGCGGCCGGGGGAGGTACTGGTCATCCGCTACGAGGGGCCGCGGGGAGGTCCGGGCATGCAGGAAATGCTCTACCCGACGAGCTACTTGAAATCCAAAGGGCTCGGTAAAACCTGTGCCCTGATCACCGACGGGCGGTTCTCGGGCGGCACTTCGGGGCTTTCCATCGGCCACGTCTCTCCTGAAGCCGCCGAGGGCGGCGCCATTGGCCTGGTGGAGGATGGGGATCGGATCGAAATCGACATTCCGCGCCGTTCGATTCGCCTGG
>JBBIUR010000037.1:0-23309 GCA_037440145.1 Myxococcales bacterium
CTACCTTACTGCCGCCGAGTTCCTTGCCCACCGTGCCCGATGCGATCCCGGCTAATTGAAGTGTCACCAATCTGCTGGACGAGTACAGCCCCTTGATCCGGCGGCGCTGCAAGCGCTAAAAGCGGGAAGCTCCCAAAGTCAAGGGGAAGCAGAGAGGTGACAGAATGGCGACCAGAAAAAAGCAGAGAGCGACGGTGGGACCAACGGCAGGCGCAATCGATCGACTGCAGGACCGGATGAAGCGGCTGCAAACAGAGGCGGAAAATCTCTTGCGGCGAACGCAGAAGCAGGCCGCGCAGTTGATCACGAAAGACCAGCGGAAAGCGGTAGAGCGCTTGCTCGGCCAGGCCGCCCGCCTGCGGGAGGACTTGGAGAAGCGCGCCGAGAGAGCCGCAAAGGACATCGAAGCGCGGGCGGAGCGGTTCCTCTCGACGCTGGAAAAAGAGGCGGCCAAGCGGCTCGATCCCGTGCTCAGACGGCTGGACGTGCCGACGCGAGCGGAGATTCAGGCCCTGAACCGCCGCTTGAGCCAGTTGGAGCGGCGGCTCGCATCGAAACCCAGCCCGCCGTCGGGACCGGCCAGCTCGCCCGGGCCGGGGGCATCCCCGTCGGGCGGCGAGTCGTCCCCCGCGTAGGAAAAGAGGTCAGGACTGCAAGGCCCAGCGAATCTCCGTCTGCGATGGGGACACCGTGATCGGGATCGGAGGGAGTTGCGGGACTGGGGGCAGAAGTTCCAGCTCTACCGGAACGACGCCGTGGCGCACCATGCGCAGCCGGCGCGCTGCCTCCCACGAGAGATCGATCCCTCGGTTCGGCACGTATGGACCGCGGTCAGTGATGCGAATGACGACGCTGCGCCCGTTGACCAAGTTCCGCACGCGCACCTGCGTGCCGAACGGCAGCGTCGGGTGAGCTCCGGTCAAATCCTTCGGGTCGAAAACCCCGCCACTCGCTGTTCGCTGCCGCGCAAAGCCTGGCCCGTACCACGAAGCCCGCGTAACCAGGGTCTGGCGCACTCGCTTCGGGCCCATCGCTGGCCGCATGACTCTCGGTTGCGGCTCGCGGCTGGCGAGTGAGGGAAACAGAAGAGAACACGCCAGCGCACCCGCCGTCGCATGCCCAAAGAGTTTCGCTCTCTCTCGCATGTCTCACCTCCGCAAGCCCGGCGCGGAGCGCGTGCGATCCCTCTCGGCACAAAGCGGGGCTGCACGCAGTCGTGACGAAAACGATCGCATACGCCTACTCGCCGGGATCTGGCCACCGGGGTGAAAATGGAAGAAGGGCTGCCGCACTGCCCTTCTCGGCGCGATGCCGATTCCCCCGTGGCATGCCGGGTATGTCGTTCGCGCCACCGCCTATGCACCAAAACCCACTCCGAGGCAAGCCCACGCCCCCGGTTCAGCGGCACAATTTTGACGGCGCGGCCGAGCTAGACCTCTCGAGATCACGACCGAGCGTTTGCTCCTGCGCCTTGCCAGCCCGCGCTGGCTCGTCCACGGCTCGGGCTGCACGGGAGAACCGCGGCTGAATTGACTCGACCGCAGGCGTCGCGTACAAGCGAGCAGTCAGGGCCAGTCAGCAAACAAATCTTTCCGCGGAGGAAATCGAGCAATGGTCGTGGAACGTCCCGGTGTAGTCACGATGCGAGGAAATCCCGTCACGCTGGTCGGACCGGAAGTGAAGGTCGGGGACACGGCTCCGGAGTTCACGGTGCTCGGCCGCGATCTGTCGCCGGTGAGCAGCGACCGCTTCAGGGGAAAGATCCGAATCATCAGTGCCGTGCCGTCCGTGGACACGCCGGTGTGCGACGCGCAGACAAAGCGGTTCAACGAGGAAGCTGCGAAGCTCCCCGGAGTCGAAGTGCTCACGATCAGCATGGACCTGCCCTTCGCGATGAATCGCTGGTGCGCTGCGGCGGGAGTGGACAAGGTGCAGCTCCTTTCGGACCACCGCGATGCTTCGTTCGGTCAAAACTGGGGCACCTTGATCAAGAAGCTGCGCCTGCTCACCCGCGCGGTGTTCGTGGTCGACAAGAGCGATCGAGTGGTGCATGCGGAGTACGTGAAAGAGATCGCATCTCACCCCAACTACGACGCAGCTCTCGACGCCGCGCGCCGCGCGATGCATTGAGGGGCCTCGCGGCCGCAGCTACAGTTGCGCTCGCCATGCCGCGCGAGACCTTCCGGGTATACGTCAGCAAGGATTCCCTGAAGTTCTCGGCGGCGCACTTCATGGCGTATCCGGGCTTCCGCGAGCGCCTGCACGGGCACAATTACCGCGTGTCGGTAGAGGTGGACGGCGCTCTGGGACCCGAGGGCTACGTCGTCGACTTCGGTGTCGTCAAGCGCCTAGCCCAGGAGGTGTGCAGCGGGTTGGACGAGAAGCTGCTCGTGCCCGTGGCCAGCGATTGCGTCCGGACAGAGCAGTGCGAGGGAGAGGTGGTGCTGCAGACCGAGGACGGGCGCTTCGTCGTACCGCGGGATGACTGCGCGCTCCTACCGGTTGCCCACACATCGGCCGAAGAGCTCGCGCGCTACATTGCCGGAGAACTCCGGGCCCGCCTCTCGACCGTTGGTGCCGTGCGCATTGCGGCGCTGGAAGTCGGCGTGGAGGAAACGACGGGTCAGGCGGCGTTCTACCGGTGTGAGGTGGGCGACTGAACAGCCACGGCGAGCGGTGCTCCCGGCAGCAGCGAGAACCGGCCGCCGTCCTGGTGCGCTGGGAAATCGATTCCGCCGGACGGCCAAATCTCTTGCCCTCTTTCTGCCAGCGCCGCTCGCGGCGCTGCTCGTGGGATGCAGCCGGCTCCCCGAGCCCGACTCTCCAGGGGCCAAGTTGTACGAGCAGCGGTGCACGGGCGGCTGTCATCGCATCTACCAGCCGGGCGCAATGAAATTCGAGATGTGGAAAATTATGGTCGAGCGGATGCAGGGCGAGATGGTGCGGCGCGGAATGCCACCGCTGACGGAGGCAGAGAAGGACACGCTCTTAGACTACCTGCGCCGACACGCGGGCTAAGTCGCTGGGCATGGAGATCCGAGTCGCGCGAAAGCCGTGGCGCGCCGCACCGTGGGACCTCCTCGCGCTGCCGGCAAGCCCCTCGTGGCCGGACGCGCAGCTCCGGGAGGTCGACCGGGCCCTCGGCGGACTTCTGCTCCGCCACTTGCGGCAGTGCCGCTTTCGACCCGAGATGCATTCAGTGGCGACTTTACCCTGCGGCCGGGAGCTACAGGGCCGGTACGTGGCCGTCGTGGGCATCCCGTCCGCCGATGCAGCCGGCTGGCGCGTGCTCGCCGACGGCGCCGTCCAACTGGCGCGCCAGCTCTGCGCGCGCGCGATCGCCCTGCCCCTGCCGGCGCCGGAAGCGGCCGAACCTGCAGCCCTGGGCCTGCAGTTAGCGGCGTATCGGTTCTCGGCGTATCGGACAAAGTCCGACCCGCGCAGGGCCTACCCTGCGGCCGCTGCGCTCTTGCATCCCCAGGCGCCATCGCTTCGCCCAGCGATCCGGCGCGCGCAGCTCTTTGCCCGCGCGACGTGTTACGCGCGCGATTTGGTGAACCTCCCCGCAGCCGTCGTCACGCCGAGGTTTCTCGCTCGCGAGGCGACCCGGCTCGCAAAGCAAGGCGGCCTCAGGGCCCGCGTGTTTTCGCCCGAACGAATGCACCGCCTGGGCTTTCACAGCGTGCTCGCGGTGGGCCGCGGCAGTGCCGAGCCACCTCGCTTCATCGAGATCGCCTATCGACCGGCTGGCACACCGCGCGCCCGAATCGCACTCGTGGGCAAAGGGATTACCTTCGACAGCGGGGGTCTCACACTGAAGAATCCCGAAGCGATGCGGGGGCAAAAGCGCGACATGGCCGGAGCTGCAGTCGTGCTCGCCGTGTTGAGCGTCGCCCGGGAGCTGGGGTTGCAAGTGGAGCTGCGCGGCTGCATTCCCGCCGCGGAAAACATGCCCAGCGGCAGTGCCCTCAAGCCCGGGGATGTGGTGCGCACGTTTGCGGGCACGACGGTGGAAGTGCTCAATCCCGATGCGGAGGGGCGCTTGCTGCTCGCGGACGCGCTCTCCTACGCGGCTCGCGCTCGTCCCGATGCGATCATCGACGTAGCGACGCTCACTGGAGCCGTGCGCTCCGCTCTCGGGCCCCGTTATGCCGCACTGCTGGGGAGCGACGACGGGCTCTGCAGCTCGTTGCTCCAAGCGGCACGCGCCGAAGGCGAAGGGCTCTGGCGCCTGCCGCTGGTCGAGGAATACCGCAGCGACCTGGAGAGCAAGGTGGCCGACCTGCGAAACACCGGCGAGGGGTACGCAGGCACGATCGTCGCCGCTTTGTTTTTGCGGGAGTTCACAGGCGGCATTCCGTGGGCCCACATCGATTGTTCCAGCACGGCAGTCGCCGAGCGGGAGTTCGCCTGCCACCCCCCGGGGGCGACAGGCTTCGGGGTGCGGACTCTCCTTCGCTTCCTATTGGCACCGCCGCCGCTCGGCGCCCGCGCGCGCGGCCCTGGCCGTCTTCCCTGACACCGGAAGCCCTCAGCGCCCGGCACGCTCCCGATCGACGACCAGCCTTCGAGCACTGGCCGCCACGGCAACCGGCACGTTCTTGCTTTTCGCCAACAGCCGCAGATCGCGCTCGAGCAGGCTGGAAACCAGGTGCAATGCGATTGCCAGCGGGGTTTTCGGGTTCAGCACCAAGGCGAGTTTGATCGGATAGTTTTTCAACCACTCCCGGTTGCTCCCGATGATGCGCAAGATCTCGCCGTCGGTATTTCGGTTCTTGCACGCCATCAGGATCTCTTCCTCCGTGATCCGCGGGTTCTGCAGGACGAAGCGCTGCACGATTCGAGTCGGGTCGCGCAGAAGCAGCACCCGCGCGTCGCGGTTGCCCTTCAGGGCGAGCTTGATCCGCTCACCCACGGTCATCTGCCGGATCCTCGCGTAGAGACTCCGCGTCTCTTCGTCATCCCCCGGCGGCTCGACAACGAGCTGCTCCGGGATCGCAATGCCGTCCTCGCCGCGCTCGATGCGCGCTGCCAGCTCTTCGAGCTCCTTTTCCCCGACCTCCTCCATCACTCCTTCGCCGCCCTCGCCGCCTCTGCCTCCTTGATGATCTTTTCCGCCATGTGGGCGGGCACCTCCTCGTAGCGGCGAAACTCCATCGTGAAGCTGCCTCGCCCCGCCGTCAGGGCGCGCAGGTCGGGGGCATAACGCAACACCTCCGCCATGGGCACCAGCGCGCGAATGACCTGCCACCCTCCGGGTCGCGGGTCGACGCCGAGGACTTTGCCGCGCCGGCTGTTCAGATCTCCAATCACATCTCCCATGCAATCGTCGGGCACGACGACCTCGAGCTCCATGATCGGCTCGAGCAACACCGGTTTTGCCTGGGCTACCGCGTTCTTGAAGCCCAGCGATGCCGCGATCTTGAAGGCAAGCTCCGAGGAGTCGACTTCGTGGTACGAGCCGTCGAACAGCGTCGCCTTGATGTCCACCATCGGGTACCCCGCCAGGAAGCCCTCGGCCATTGCCTCGCGGATTCCTTTCTCGACGGCAGGGATGTACTGCCGCGGCACGACACCACCGACGATGTTGTTCACGAACTCGAAGCCCTGCCCTCGCGGCAGTGGCTCGATTTCCAGCCACGTGTCACCGTACTGCCCGCGCCCCCCGGTTTGCTTTTTCAACTTCCCCTGCGCCCGAGCCGTCGCCTTGATGGTCTGCTTTTAGGGCACCTTCGGTGTCTTCAAGTTCACTTCGACGCCGTACTTTCGCTTGAGCTTTTCGATCACGACCTCGATGTGCAGTTGCCCCACGCCCGAAAGGATCAGCTCCCGTGTCTGCGGGTCGCGGTGCACGCGCAGCGTGAGGTCCTCTTCCATCATGCGTTGCAGGGCCTGGGAGGCCTTTTCCTCGTCACCCTTCGACTTCGGCTCCAGCGCGAACGAGATGGCCGCAGGAATTTCCACCAGCCCCGGATACCGTATCGGCGCTTTCTCGTCGGCCAGCGTGTCGCCCGAAGCGGTGTCCCGCAATTTCGGCATGGCGACGATGCTCCCCACGCTGGCCTGCACAACCGCCTGCTGCTTCTTTCCCTCCAGCCGAAAGAGGTGTCCGACGTGCTCCCGCACTTCCCTGTTCGCGTTCCACACCGAGGTGTTTTCCCCGATCGTGCCGGAGATCACCTCGAGCACCGACAGGCGACCCGCGAACGGGTCGACGATCGTCTTGAAGACGAAGCCCGAAAAAGCGCTCTCCGGGGCGCGGACCCGCTCGATCGTCTCTTGCAGCTTCGGATCCACACCCTTTGCGGGCGGGCGTTCGGCGGGCCACGGCAGGAAATCCACGACCGCGTCGAGCAAGGCGGCAATTCCGGTCATTTTCAGCGAGGAGCCGCACAGAACGGGCACGAACTTCAGGCTCCGCGTGCCCTCGCGCAGTGCCTCTCGCAGTTCCTCCTCGTCGAGCGTTCCCGCCTCCAGGTAGCGCTCGACCCAGGCATCGCTCGCCTCAGCTGCGACCTCCAGCAACCGCTCGCGGGCTGCCTCTGCCTCGGCCCGAAACTCCTGCGGTACGTCCTCTTCTCGCGCCTCCTCCCCGTGTCCGAGCACCGCCCGCATCCGAATCAGGTCGACGAACCCACGGAACGTGTCGGCCGCCCCGATGGGGAGCTGGAGCACTGCGGCACGCGCTTGCAGGACCTGCTCCAACTCGGTCACGGCGGCCCGGAAATCCGCGTTCTCTCGATCCATCCGAGTGACGAAACCCAGCCGCGGAAGCTCCAGCTCGTTGGCCCGCGCCCATACTTTTTCCGCTTCGATCTTCATGTCGCCCGGCATGGGCGAAAGAACGAAGACCAGCCCGCTGCACGCGCGCATGCAATTGAGCGTATCGGCGAGAAAGTTCGCGTACCCGGGCATGTCGACCAGCGTGATCTCGTGCCTGCGCCAGGGGAGGCGGTGAAACGCCGTGGTCAGCGTAATCTTCCGCCGCACTTCCTCGGGCTCGAAGTCCAGGTTCGAGCTCCCGTCATCGACTCGTCCGAGCCGCGTTGTGACTCCGGCCGCGTACAAAAGGGCGTCGCCGAGCGAAGTCTTCCCGGCGCCGCCCTGGCCAACCAGGCCCAAGTTCCGCAGGAGCTTCGCGTCTTCACTCATGCTGCCTCCGATCTCGGATTTGCGGGCGACGGCGGTCGCGCGGCCCGCCGGCCCCCGGGCGACGTACGGCACTCCTCGCGGCGCCTGGGAGCCGTCCGCGCGTCACTGCCGCACATTCCGGTCATACACGATCCGCAACCCTTCGAGGGTGAGAAATTCGTCCACTTCCTCGATCGTCTCCGACTCTGGTGCAATCAACCTGGCAAAACCGCCGGTCGCGATCACGCGAGCGCGGGTTCTCTTTTCTTTGCGGATACGGTGCACGATGCCGTCGACCAGCGCAACATACCCGTAGATCAACCCGGATTGAATCGCCTGCACCGTGCTGCGGCCCACAACCTGCGGCGGCTTCGCCAGTTCCACCCGGTACAACCGCGCGGCGCGCTCGAACAGTGCATCGCTGGCGATTCCGAGTCCCGGCGCAATCACCCCGCCCATGTACTCTCCCCGCGCGGAGATATAGTCGAAGGTCGTGGCCGTGCTCAAATCGACCACCACGGTGGCCGTGCGCGTGCGCTCGTACGCCGCAATGGCGTTCGCAATGCGGTCGGCGCCGATCTCTCGCGGGTTGTCGTACCGGATTGCGATACCAGTCCGCACGCCTGGGCCGACGAGCAGCGGCTTCACGCCGAGGTAGGCCTCGCACATCTGCTCGATCGGGCCGGTCACTGCCGGGACCACACAGGCAACGGCCGCTCCGCGCAGCGCGATTGCCGGGTCGTGCTGGAGCAGGGTGCGAACCATGAGACCCCATTCGTCGGCGGTGCGCGCAGGGTCGGTTTGCAGCCGCCAGTGCCACCTCAGCTCCGCGCCGGCGTAAACGCCCAGAACGGTGTGTGTGTTTCCGATATCGATCGCCAGCAGCATGCTGGTTCTCCCCCAGAGCCCTTCGCTTCCTCACCGCCGGTTTCGTTCCCAGAGAATCCGAATCCCCTCGAGCGTCAGAAACGGCCGGACTTCTTCGATGGTCTCCGAAACGGGTGCCAGCCGTGCCGCCAGGCCGCCAGTGGCGATCACCCGTGCCGGCGAACCTTGCTCCCGGCAGATCCGGCGCACCATCCCGTCCACGAGAGCAGCGTGGCCGAGCAGAAGCCCTGCGCGAAGCGCCTCGCCCGTGGTGCGGCCCACTACTTGGCCCGGCACCTCCCGCTCCACCGGACAACGGCGGGCGGCGCGGCTAAACAGGGCTTCGCTCGCGATGCCAAGCCCCGGCGCGATCGCGCCGCCGACATAGTCGCCGCGCGCGGAGACGAACTCGAATTTCGTCGCCGTCCCGAAGTCGACGACAATTGCCGCTCCCCGGGTGCACTGGTACGCAGCCACGGCGTTGGCCAGCCGATCCGCTCCCAGCTCTCGAGGGTCTTCGTAGAGAATCCGAACTCCGGTCCGGATACCCGGCCCGATCACCAAGGGATCCAGGCGCAGATACGCGCGGCAGGCTTCGACCAGAGAGGCCGTGGCTGGAGGCACCACCGAGGCAATGGCAGCGCCCCGCAGCCGACTGCCCCGGGGTGCCAGGAACCGGCGCAGGATAGCACCGTGTTCGTCCGCAGTGCGGCCGCGCTGCGTCTTGAAGCGCCACGACGCGTGCAGCTCTTCTCCCTCGTAGAGGGCTACAACGGTATTCGTGTTTCCAACGTCGGCCACGAGCACCATTTGCACCGCCACAGCACCCCCGGCAGAAACAGACCGTTCGCGACACCGGGCTGTGCGAGGCCCTATGTAAGGCGGTTCGGGGCAGTTTGTAAAAGGCCGCACTGCAGTGTCAGGTCCCGCCCCCGTTCAAGATCGTGGCCTCGCCGGCCACGATTTCCGAGACCCCGCGCTCGGTGCGCACGAGCAAATGCCCCTGGGGCCCGACGCCTTCCGCTCTGCCCTCGACGATCCGCACGCCTTCGCGAACCCGCACCTGCTTTCCCCGCAATACGTCCCACTGCTGCCACTCCGCGAGCATGTCCTGGAAGCCCGACAGGAGAAACTGGGAATACCGCCGGTCGAGGCGCAGCAATAGCTGGCCGCAAAACGCCGCCCGATCCACTTCCCCTCCCGTCTCCAGGTACACGGAGGTAGCGCGCTCCGCGAGCTCCGGCGGAAAGTCATCGCGCCGCCCGTTCAGGTTCACTCCGATTCCGACGATCACTGCGCCTGGCCCTGCCGCTGCGGGCACGAACTCCGTGAGGATACCGCTCACCTTGCGCCCGCGCACGAGGACGTCGTTCGGCCACTGGATGCCGACGCCCTGGGAAATCCAGTTGGCGATGGCCCCCGCGGTCGCCAGACCCACTGCCAGCGTCAGAGCAGGCAGGACCTCCGGCCGCACATTGGGGCGCAGGAGCACGGAGCAGTACAGGTTTCCCGCCGGCGGGGAGAACCAAGCCCGCCCCAACCGCCCCCGTCCTGCAGTCTGCCTCTCCGCGAGGATGACCGTACCTTCCGGTGCTCCCTGCTTTGCCCGCCGAGCCGCCTCGCTGTTCGTGGAATCGATCTCCTCGTGGCACTCGACCACAAACCGCAAGCGGCAGGTTCCGAGCCATGGCTGCACGTCCTGCGCGCGAATCGCCATCGCACTCCTGCGAATCGCCTCAACGCCGGGCCCGCGGCTGTAGCCGCATGTGCAGGTCCGCGGCCGGCGCCGAGTGCGTCAGGGCACCGATCGAGATAATGTCCACCCCTGCTTCCGCGACCGCCCGCACTCCATCCAGACCAATGCCTCCCGACGCTTCCACGAGCGCGCGGCCTCCGATGCGCTGCACTGCCGTCGCCAGGTCGGCCGGCGCCATGTTGTCCAACAGAATCGCATCGGCGCCCGCGGCAAGCGCCTCATCGACCTGTTCGAGCGAGCTGCACTCGACTTCCACGCGCAGCCAGTGCGGCACGCCGGCTCGCGCTCGCCTCACCGCCGCACCCAGTCCACCGGCAACCGCGATGTGATTGTTTTTGATCAGGATGCCGCGATCGAGTCCGCCCCGGTGGTTCACCCCGCCGCCCACGCGCACGGCGTATTTTTGCAACGCGCGCAGGCCAGGCAGGGTCTTCCTCGTATCGGCAATGCGCGCCCGCGTCCCTGCGACTGTCTGGACGAATCTGCGCGTCATGGTTGCGATGCCGGAGAGGTGCTGCAAGAAGTTCAGCGCCACGCGCTCGCCGGCCAGCAACACCGTAGCCGGGCCGACGAGCCGGCAAACCGCGGTCTCCGCGCGCACGGCATCCCCCTCCGCGCACTTCAGCTCCACCTGGACTCCACCGCCGGCCAGCTCGAACACCGTGCCGATCAACGGCAAGCCCGCGAGAACCGCATCCTGCCTGGCAACGATGCCGGCCTCGGCCTCTGCATCCTCCGGCACCACCAGGCGAGTCGTGAGATCGCCTTGCCCGATGTCTTCGGCCAGGGCCGCCTTCACGAGGTCCGCCACACCGGGCAGAGCCGTTAGGTCCATCGGACAGTCATGCTCCGCCCGAAAGGCTCTGCAGGTGGCGGGTCAGAGCATCTCTCCGGCCGCCGAGCTGGGCGGCGCGCAGCCGCTCCTTTTCGACGACGTCGGGGGGTGCTTTTTCCAAAAAGTCTTGCCGCCCCAGCTTCGCCTCGGTGGCGCGCAGCTGGGCGGCGACCTTCTTCAGATCGCGTTCGATTCTGGCCCGGACTTCGGCGACATCCGCGACTCCCTGCAGGGGCATGTACACCTCCCCGACACCTTCCACCGTTCCAAACGGTTCTCCCACTGGCTGCCGCCCGTCCGGCAGCCGCTCCACTGCGCTCACCCGCGCCAGCGCTCTGAGATACGGCTCCACAAGCTCGACGCCCCCTGCGTCGCGCGCTGGGGCGATGCGCACCCGAATTTGCGCGGCTGGGGGAATGCCGAGTTCGCTGCGCAGATTGCGGACCGCGCGCACGAGCTCGACCCAGCGCCCGACGATGGCCTCAGCTTCCGGGTCGTTCCACTCTGACTCCGGCTCCGGGTAGGGCGCGATCATCACGCTGCGCGCGGGCTTCGCAATCGGCAGCGCCTGCCATATCTCTTCCGTCAAGAACGGCATGAACGGGTGCAACAGGCGCATCAGCCGGTCCAGAGCGAACAACAGCGTCGCGCGGGCCGCCTGCGCGGCCTTTCTGTCTTCCCCGTAGAGGGCGAGCTTGCTGAACTCGACGTACCAGTCACAGAACTCGTGCCACAGGAAGCGATACAAACCCATCGCCGCTTCCTGAAATCGAAAGTTCTCGAGCGCCGCACGCGTTTCGCCGATCACCCTTTGCAGCCGCGAGAGGATCCACCGATCGGGGAGCGACAGCTCCGAATCCTCTGGGAGTCCTGGCGAATCCGCGCCGAGCCGGAGGGCGAAGCGCGCCGCGTTCCAGATCTTGTTGGCGAAGTTTCGGCCCAGTTCTGTCTTCTCCGGAGCGAAGCGCAGATCCTCGCCGGGAGGCGCAAGGGCCACCACCGTAAACCGCAGCGCATCGGCGCCGTAGGCGTCGATCACTTCGAGAGGATCGGGGGAATTGCCGAGGGACTTCGACATTTTCCTTCCCTGGAGGTCGCGCACGATGGCGTTGAAGTACACGGTGCGGAAGGGGCACTCGCCCAGGAACTCGTACCCGGCCATCACCAT
The DNA here is from genome assembly GCA_037440145.1 of Myxococcales bacterium. Lineage (GTDB taxonomy): Bacteria > Desulfobacterota > Binatia > HRBIN30 > BPIQ01 > JBBIUR01. Next base: position 11,758 of record JBBIUR010000037.1, read on the forward strand.
GCGGGCGACCCAAAAGAAAATGATATCCGCCCCGGTGATCAGCACGTCCGTCGGATAAAAGCGCCGCAGTGTGGGCGTCTGGTCGGGCCAGCCCATGGTCGAGAAGGGCCACAGCCAGGAGCTGAACCACGTGTCGAGGACGTCGGGGTCCTGCGCAATGCGCGCCGATCCGCAGTGCGCGCATCGATCCGGGTCGGTGCGGGCCACCGTCTGCGCACCGCAATCGCCGCAGTACCACACTGGAATGCGGTGCCCCCACCAGAGCTGCCGGCTGATGCACCAGTCGCGAATGTTCTCGAGCCAATTGAGGTACACACCCGTCCACCGCTCGGGAATCAGGCGCAGCTTGCCGCTGCGAACTGCTTCAATGCCAGGGCGAGCCAGCGGTGCCATCCGCACGAACCACTGGTCGGAGAGGTAGGGCTCGATCACAGTATCGCACCGCTGGCAGCGGCGCACCGGCACGCGATACAGCTCGGTGCGCACCAGCAGGCCCCGCTGCTCCAGGTCCGCCACAATGCGCCTTCTCGCCTCGACGCGGTCGAGTCCTGCGTACGCCCCGCCGTTCTCGTTGATCCGCCCCTCGGGGTCGATCACGCAGAGCGGCGGGAGGCCGTGCCGCTGAGCGATCTCGAAGTCGTTCGCGTCGCGCGCCGGGGGGACCTTCACGGCTCCGGTGCCGAACTCGGGATCGACCACCGTGTCGGCGACCACCGGGATGCGGCGGTCCACCAGCGGCAGGATCACGCGCTTTCCCACGAGCCCGCGGTAACGATCGTCCGCGGGATGGACGGCAACGCCCGTATCGCCCAGCATCGTTTCCGGCCTGGTCGTGGCGACCACCACACCGGGTCCGCCGTCTTCGCCGGGGTACCGGATGTGCCACAGGGAGCCCGCCTCGCCGCCCTCCGTGACAATTGCCTCTTCGTCCGAGAGCGCTGTCAAACACCGCGGGCACCAGTGGATGATCCGGTGGCCGCGGTACACCAGCCCCTTTTCGTACAGGCGCACGAACACCTCGCGCACTGCGCGGGATAGCCCGTCGTCCATCGTGAAGCGCTCGCGTTCCCAGTCGCACGAGCATCCGAGCCGCTGCAACTGTTCGAGGATCGTGCGCCCGTAACGCTCGCGCCACGCCCAGACGCGCCGGAGAAACTGCTCGCGGCCGAGTTGATGGCGGCTGATTCCCTCAGCGGCAAGGCTGCGCTCTACGACGTTTTGGGTCGCGATGCCTGCGTGGTCCGTGCCCGGCATCCACAGCGTCACCTCGCCGCGCATCCGGTGGTACCGGACCAGGATGTCCTGGAGGGTGTTGTTGAGTACGTGCCCCATCGTGAGGCTGCCGGTAATGTTCGGGGGTGGAATGACGATCGAAAAGCGCGGGCCAGGAGCATTCTCGTCAGCGTGAAAATACCGCTCCTGGAGCCAGTAGCGGTACCAGCGCTGCTCCACCCCGGGAGGATCGTACGTCTTGGAAAGCTCCGCCATGTGCGAGAACAACAGATCGCGCGCCGCCTTCCGCCTTGCGAGGCCGCCCTCGCCCGCGCGGGCACGCAGTCGTATTCGCTACAGCAATCGGGCCAGAGGCGCAACTTCCCGGCGCGCACAGCAACGAGACCCGCGCGCAACGCGCATCAGCCGCCCGCCGCGCCTCTTGACCCCCGCGCCAGCGATCGGTACTAGCAGCTCGGGTCTCTGCGAAAGTGGCGGAACTGGCAGACGCGCAGGATTCAGGATCCTGTGGGGTAACACCCGTGGGGGTTCAAGTCCCCCCTTTCGCACTGCAAACTCTGCTCTGTACCGCGTGCGCCAGCAAAAGCGACCCGGGGCGGGAGCTGTCTAACGGGCACCGCTAAACCGCGGGGTGCCCCGCGATCCGACCTCCATCGTCCCGCCTTCCGTATCCCTATTTCGATTCGAAAAGAGCCCAGCGCCCCCGGCCTCCGCCAATCCGGGCATTGCCCGCGCAACGCGCTTTCACCCGCGACCGACCTGAGGCGAGTCCAACACCGAGCACCCAGCAGGGAAAGATCCGCGCCCCCCCACGCCCCGTCCTGCCCATAGCGGGGCCGTGAGCCACGAGCCAATTCTCCAGCACCGCGCGGCAAGTAGGGCTCCCCGCTGCACCCCCAGAAGACCACCTGCGACCTCGCGCGGCGGTTAGAGAACTTCCCGCCGTGCCCAAGCTGTTAGGAGAAGCCGCGAGAGGCCCCACCCCAAGATGAAACTACGTCCCCCAAAGTGAAACGAGGTAGGTGTGGATGACTTGGGCGACCTGGTTGCCGGCGCGCACGGCGTAGTTGGTCCCGCGGTCTTCGGGGAAGATCTGGGCCATCGAGGCACTGAAAAGGCCAGGGATTGGCGTGGCGTAAGGCAGCAAGCGCTCGGCGTAGTTCACGCCGACGATCGGCTGCGCAAACCGGTCCCGCGCGAAAACGGCTTTCTCGATCCAGCTCGGCTCGAAAGCAGGGTTGACCCGCTTCAGGTGCGGCACGTATCGGCGCAGCAGTTCTCCCGCGGGGAGACCGAAGGCCTCCTCGTCGGGATAGGTGTAGTGCGAGATATAGAGGATCTGCCGGCCCCGATAGTTCTGGGGTGGGATGTAGTTCGTGTGTTCGATCAGCCCGCCAAACGGAACCGATGGGTCGCTGATGTACATCCAGTAGATCGGGCTCAGGCGGTGCCGCAGGACGAGCTTGGTGCACAGAATCCCGGAGTACTCAATGCTCCTGGCAATGGCCTTCCACTGGTCCGGCAAGGCGGGTGCCATGTCGGCCAGAAGGCTCGGCGCCACGGTGCTCAAAACCGCGTCGAACCGGAAGCTGCCGCGATCTGTGACCACGGTGAGCTCCCCACCCCGGGCGGCGGCCCACTGCTCGGGGGGCGCGGCGTGGTTCATCGACGGCCGCAATTCCGAGATGAATTGCGGCAGCCGCAGCGCGAGCAGCCGCTCCGCCGGCGGACCCGTCTCCACTCGGCGAACCACGTGACCCCGGCGAATCTCCCCCCCGCTGCGCCATACCTCTTCCGCTAGCCGATCGACCAGTGCGCCAAAGCTGCCCTCGATATAGCCCAGACTCTCGCGCAAGCCGCCGCGCCTGCGCGAGGTGCCCCGCAACCGCAGCTTCCCCCACATCCACACCATGGCGATCTTGTCCGCATTGCGCTCGAATTTCGCGCGCAGCATCGGACCGATCACCGCCGCAAACGCCCGCGGCCCGACGTAGCGCCGGAACCACTCGGCGGCGGTGACGCCTTCGAAACGACGCCCGTTCGGAAGCCGCTGCAAGAAAAGCAATACAGCCCCGAAGCGAACGCGGTCCGCCAGGCTCAGCGGCGCAAACCGCAAGAGATCCCCGGGGGTCGTGAACGGATAGACCGTCCCCCCGTGGAGCATCCCGACCCGAGGCGAGGGCCAGAAGACGCGCACTCCGAGCTCCGCTGCAAGTGCGAGAATGTCCGTGTCGCTCGTGAAGAGATGGTGATAGTACTTTTCGATGCGCGTGCCCAACAGCGGATATGCCATCGCCAGCCCACCGAGCTGATGCGAGCGCTCGAAGATCGCCACGCGATGGCCCGCACGGGCAAGGCGATACGCCGCCGTCAGACCCGTGAAGCCGCCGCCGATGATGCCCACCCGCTTCGGTTCCGCCTGCGCCATTGCAATCCCGGTGGGTTCGTTATAGCGTCGGCCGCCCGAAATCGAAACTCGGCGCAATGCGTCACCTCGTGCTCTGGTGGCTTCTGGTCGAGGCCCTGGGTTTCCTCTCGCTGCCGCTCGTCTTCCGCCTTTTCTCCCGCGAGCAGGCCCACGGATACCCGTTCAGCAAGGTCCTGACCCTGCTCTGGATCACCTACCTTTCCTGGCTCTGCAGCTACGCCCGCGTCCTGCCACTCCATGCGGGCTTGCCCGCCGCCATTGGCGTGCTGGCAGTGCTCGCCGGCTGGCGCGCGTGGAAAGACCGCGAAGCGCTCTCCTCATGGTGGCTGGAGGGGGGTTGGCGCGCGGTGGTGCTGCTCGATGCGTTCTGGAGCGCCGCCTTCCTCTTCTTCGCCTGGCAGCGCTCGCTCGCCCCGGAAATCTTCGGGGCCGAGAAATACATGGACTTTGCCTTTCTGAATACCCTCACCCGGACTGAATACTTCCCGCCCGAAGACCCGTGGATGGCTGGCGAGGCGTTGAACTACTACTACTTCGGGTACCTCGTGTTCGCCGACCTGGTGCGCATCTCCGGGATACCGAGCCACATCGCGTACAACCTGTGCATAGCCACGATCGGCGGGGTGGGCTTCGCCGAATTCGCCGCCCTCGGCTGGCGGCTTGCCGGGCGCATGCCCTTCGGCCTTCTGAGCGGGGCGTGCGCGATGCTGCTGGGGAACCTCGACGGCTTCTTGCAGGTGCTCGAAAAGCGAAGCCTGACACCCATGGACTACTGGCGGTCTTCCCGGGTAGTCGCCCGCGGCGATACGATCAACGAGTTTCCGTTCTTCAGCACGATCCACGGAGACCTACACCCGCATTTCATGGTTCTCCCGGTCACGGGCCTCTTCCTCGGCATCTTGCTCGACCGCGCTCTGTTCCCCCGGCGCGACGAGGTGCGCATCGATACCTTTGCCCGCGCGGTGCCCCTGGCATTCGCCGGCTTCGCGCTGGCCACCATGGTCGTCATCAGCCCGTGGGAACTTCCGGTCGGCACGCTGCTTTTATTCCTGCTTTTGGGCCGCCATCTCCCCCTCTGGCCACCGCTCACCTGGGAGCGCATCCAGCTCCTGCTGCAGGTTGCAGCGGTCCTGGTGGCCTCCTACCTGCTCTTTTCCCCCTTTTACTTGCACTTCACCGCCCCCACGGGCGGCGGGGTGGGGTTCCGAGTCGCCCGCACCTCCCTGGCGGAATTCCTGACGGTGTTCGGGCATCTGCTCTTCCCACTCGGCGTGCTCGCAATCCTCGAGGGACGGCGAATTTTTTCCGCCACTGCTGAGTTGCGGCATCTCGTGATGGCCGTTGCAGCGCTGGCAATGGCCGCCGCAGCCGTGGCAGGCAATGCCGTGCTTCCCCTGCTGGCACTGCTCGGCGCGGCGCTGGTTGCCGTGACGCACACGGCGCAAGAGCACGAATGGCGAACGCCCCTCACGCTCGCCTTCGTGGCCCTGGTGGCGCTGCTTGCGTGCGAGCTCGTGTTCCTGCGCGATTCCTACGGGGAAAAGCTCTACCGAATGAACACAGTGTTTAAGCTGTACTTCCAGGCGTGGCTGCTGCTTTCGCTCGCCGCGCCGTGGGCACTCGCGGTTTTGCTGCGGCGGCCGTGGTCGTGGGCCGGCGCACCTCGCGTGCTGCTGGCTAGCGCTGCGGCGCTGGGGATTGCCGCCTGCGCCTACCCGCTCGGCGTGACCGCGACGCGGTTGCAATACGCGCGGGCACATACCCTCGACGGCACGGAATACATTGCGCGCGAGCACCCCGACGACTTCGCTGCCATCGAGTTCTTGCGGCGCTCCGTGCAGGGCCTCCCGGTCGTCCTCGAGGCCACCGGAGATCCGTACTCCTACTACGCCCGCTTTGCGAGCAACACAGGGCTGCCCACGGTGCTGGGCTGGGCTAACCACGAGGGCTTGTGGCGGGGCGATCACCGCGCCGTGGACGAGCGGAGGCGGCACATCCAGCTCATCTACAGCGCGACTTCGCTCGACGACGCCTCTGCGCTGCTCGAGCGGTATCGCGTGCGCTACATCGTCGTCGGGGAGCTAGAGCGCAAGGATCATCCCGGCGCGGGGCTGGCAAAATTCGCTGCCTTGCGCGAAGTCTTCCGGAGCGGCAACACCGCGGTATACGAGCGCTGACGGCGCGGCTCGTCATCCGGCGTCTCGCAGGTCCCATGCGCATCCTCATTGGTCTCACCTACTACCGGCCCCACATCAGCGGCCTCACCATCTACGCCGAGCGGCTGGCGCGGGGTCTGGCTGCGCGGGGGCACCGCGTCACCGTGCTCACGTCGCGGTACCACCCCCGGCTCGAAGCGCGGGAGCGCATGGACGGCGTCGATGTGCTCCGCGTCCCCGTCGCCGCAAAGGTAAGCAAAGGCGTCGTCATGCCGCTGTTCCCGGCATATGCCTGGGCACAGGTGCGGCGCCATGACGTCGTCAACATCCACATACCCCAGCTCGAGGCGGCATGGCTTGCCGCCTGCGCGCGCCTGGCGCGGCGCCCGGTCGTCGTCACCTACCAGTGCGACCTCCGGCTGCCGGCGGGCTTGCTCAACCGCATCGTGGAAAAATGCCTGGTGCCTCTGAACCACGCAGCAGCGCGCTTGGCAGACCGCATCGTGGTCATGACGTCGGACTACGCGGATCACTCTGCATACTTGCGGCGCTACCGCTCCAAGATCCACGTCATCCGGCCTCTGGTCGAGATGCCGCCTCCCGATCCCGCCATCGCCGCTGCCCTGCTGCAGCGATACCGCCTCGACGGGCGCACGCGCATTGGCTTCGCGGCCCGGTTCGCTGCCGAAAAGGGTGTGGAGTATCTTCTGGCTGCGCTGCCGCGAGTGTGCAAGCAGATCCCCGACGCCTGCATCGCCTTTACCGGGGCCTATCAAGGCACAGTGGGGGAAGAGGAGTACCACGCGCGGCTCCAGCCGTTGCTCGAGCAGCACCGCGACCGCCTCGTGTTCCTAAATCTGCTCGGACCCGAGGAGCTGGCGAGCTTTTTCTCCCTGTGCCACGCCGTAGCCGTGACGAGCCTCAACTCGACCGAATCCTTCGGCCTCGTGCAAGCGGAGGCGATGCTCTCGGGTGCCCCCGTGGTTGCCACCGACCTGCCGGGCGTGCGGCAGGCGGTGCGGCTCACGGGTATGGGCGAAATCGTACCGCCGCGCGATGCGCGCGCTCTCGCCGATGCTCTCGTCCGCGTCATCCGCAATCCCGAGCGCTACCGCAGGCCGCGAACCGCCGTGGCCCAGGCCTTCGACTACCAACAGGCATTGGCCGAGTACGAAGCGCTCTTTTCGCGCCTGGTCGCGCAGCGAGCGGAATGACGCGGGAGAGGTTTGGCCCCGAGTACTACGCCGCCCATCACACGGCTGGAGACCGCGTCGCCCTCTGGTACTACGCGCGGCTGATCCGGCGCCTTTGTCCCGGCGGAGGCAAGGTGCTCGACTTCGGATGCGGTACGGGGCACTTGCTGAAGCGCCTAGTCGACCACTTCGAAGCGTACGGGTACGACCCTTCCCCCTACGCGCGCTCGGAGTCGCGGCTGCAAGCTCCGAGGGCTATCATCCTCGACGATTGGACCGTGCTCGGGAAAGAAAGCCTGCAGGCGGTGGTAGCGCTCCACACCCTCGAGCATCTGCGCGAGCCCGCCCCGACGGTTGTCGCCTTGGCGCGCCGCCTGGCTCGCGGGGGAATTTTCCTCGCCGTGCTGCCCAACCCGGAAGGCATGGGCCACTGGCTCAAGGGCAAGGATTGGTTCGGCTATCGCGATCCGACCCACTACAGCCTCTTGCGGCGCAAGCAGTGGCTCCGAGTCTTCAGCGCTGCCGGACTCGAAATCCGCTCGGTGCGCGGCGACGGGATGTGGGACCCGCCGTACGTGCGCCTATTGCCGGCTCGCATCCAGGCAATCCTCTTCGGGCTCCCGGCTGCGCTGCAGCTCGTGTTCCCGGGTGGTCGCCCCTTCCTGCCTCCGGTACTGGGCGAGTGCTTGATTCTCCAGGCGCGAAAGCCTTGAAGCAGCGCCTCGCGACCTCGCACTAGGGAACATTGCAATGCCCGGAGGTTCTGGGTAGCGTTGCCGGCTTGCCGGTAGAGGAGAACTGCGCATTGGCACGTTTCCGCTGGGCTTTCTTCGCTCTCGTCCTCTTCGCCGCCGCACTGCGGTTCTTCCGCCTCGACTGGGACCAATACCACTTTTTCCACCCCGACGAGCGCCGCATCGCCTACGCGATCCAGGAGCTGTCCTTCCGGCCCTTGCAGCTCAATCCCCGGTTTTTTGCGTACGGGTCCTTCCCCTTTTACGTGACCAAAGCCGTCACGGCGTCCCTGGCGCACCTGCGGCCGTGGTTTTCGTCGTACGACGGCGTGATCATGACCGGTCGCGCCCTCTCCGCCCTGTGGGGTACGGCAACCGTTGCGCTCCTGATCCGCCTCGGCGCCCGCTTGTACGGCTGGCCGACCGGACTGCTCGCCGGCCTCTTGCTCGCCGCGACGGTGGGACACATCCAGAACTCCCACTTCGCGACAAACGACATCCCCCTGACCTTTCTCGTGCTGCTCGCCCTCGCCCTGCTCGTGCGCGCTGTCGATACAGGCCGCACGCGGCACTTCGCCTTCGCAGGCTTCGCCGGCGGGCTTGCAGCGGCGACGAAGTTCAGCGCCCTGCCGGTGCTGCTTCCGCTCGCGATCGCGGTCGCCGCCCGCTGGCGCGCGGAAGGCCGCCTGGCCGCGCCGGCGCTGCGCGGCCTGGCTGCCGTGGGGGCCCTGGGCATCGCTTTCGCGCTCGGCCAGCCCTATGCCTTCCTCGATTTTTCGTCCTACGCGCACGACGTGATCGAGCAAAGCCACATGGTGCGCAACGCCGGGCTTTTCCCGTACACGAACCAGTACATCGGGGTGTCGAAATACCTCTACGAGCTGCAGGAACTGATTCTCTGGGGCATGGGCCCCGCTCTGGGCCTCGCTGCGGTGTTCGGCACAGCAGTCCGCTGCGGGCGCGCTGCGCGCGCCGGCAGCGCAGCCGAGATCCTCCTGCTGAGCTGGGCGGTCCCTTACTTTTTCGTCACGGGCTCGTTCGACGTGAAGTTCCCCCGGTATCTGCTGCCGATCTACCCGCTGCTCGTGCTGTGGGGCGCCGCCTGGCTGCGGGAGTGGTCCGGCCGCAGCGCCGCCGGCCGCGCGCTCCGCGGCCTAGCTGTCGCGGGAACACTGGCGTCCGCAGCGGCCTTTCTGGCCATCTACACCCGGCCCCACTCCATCGTTACGGCGTCGGAATGGTTCTACGCGCACGTACCGCCGGGATCGAAGGTGCTGTCGCAGGATTGGGACGAGGGCTTCCCCATGCCCTTGCCGGGCCGCAACGCCGGAGCGTATCGCGTGGTGGCCTTCGGCTACTACGAGCCCGACAGCCCCGCAAAGATCGCCCGCCTGAGCCGGGAGCTGGCCACTTCGGACTTCGTCGTGCTGCAGACAAAGCGGCTCTACGGTGCCGTCACCCGCGCCCCCGCGAAGTTTCCGCTGACGAGCAAGTACTTCTACCTGCTGTTCGCGGGCGATCTCGGGTTCACCCTCGTGCAGGACGTCGCTTCGCGGCCGAGTCTGTTCGGCATCGAGTTCCCGTCGGAACTCGCGGACGAGTCGTTCTCTGTCTATGACCACCCGAAAGCGCTGATCTTCCAGAACACCGGCCATCTCGCTGCGGAGGAGATCCAGGAGAAGATCCTGCGCGGCATCCCGTCGAAGCCGCTCACACGCCGAGACCTCTTGCGCGCGAGCGCAGGCGGATCGCAGGCCCTTGCCGCGGCGAGCGCTCCGTTCTGGCTGCGCCGCTCCGTTCCCGCAACCCTTTTCTGCGCCGTCTTCCTCGAAGCTCTGGGGCTTGCGGCATACTTTCTCCTGCGCCCCCTGCTGACGCCCAGGCCGGGTCTTTACGCAGCCAGCAAGGTCGTGGGGTTTTTGCTGTTCGCTTATTCCTGCTGGCTCGTCGCAGGTCTCGGGTGGCTGCCGTTCACGCAGGCCACCGCGGCCGGTGCTGCGGCAGTGCTGTTCGCTCTCGGGCTGCGCAGCTACCGCCACCACCGAGATTGGGAACTGCCAGTGCCCGAAGTGCTGGCAACGGAAGCGCTCACCTGGGGCACCTTCCTCTTTTTCCTCGTGGTGCGCGCGTGGAACCCGGAGATTTACTGGGGCGAGAAGCCCATGGACTTCTCGTTCCTCAACGCCATGTACCGCACCACCTCCTTGCCGCCCCCCGAGCCCTGGTTTGCCGGCTCGCCACTCCACTACACGTACTTCGGCTATTTTGCCGTGGCGGCGGTCGGGAAGTGTTTGGGCATTCACCCGGCGATCATGTTCAACCTGGGAATCGCGGCGGTCGCCGCGCTCACCGCGGCTGCCGTGTTCGGTGCCGGGACGGCGTTGCGCGAGCGGTGGGAAGCCGGTGCAGCCGCAGTCTTCCTGGCAGTGCTCACGGGAAACCTCGCGGGCGTGCGCGAGGCGGTACAGCGAGGCCAGTTCAACTTCGACTATTTTTGGGCGACCTCGCGCGTCATCCGCGACACGATCAACGAGTTCCCGTTTTGGAGCTTCCTGTTCGCCGACCTGCATGCCCACGTCATGGTCATGCCGCTGACGATGGGCTTTGTGTGCCTGCTGGTGCTGTGGACCCAGCGCCACAGGCGCGTCTCCGACCACGTGCCGCTGCTCTCCGGGCCTGTCCTCCTCTCCTTGCTTGCCCTCGTGTTCGGCGCCGTCAGCGTGACGAACGGCTGGAGCACCCCGGCCTACGCCGCGCTACTGGTCTTCGTGCTCCTCTGGCATGTCGCGCAGACACACGAATGGGCCGGGATCGGGCGCGCCTTGGGGGCAGCCCTCGCTCGCGTGCTCCTGCCCGCAGCGATCGTGATCGGCGGGGCGGTGGTGCTCTACTGGCCGTTTTACCGGTATTTCTCGCCGCCCGAACGCAACTGGGGCTGGGAGCAACACCAGTTCGCGCAGCCATACGACTTCTTCAACATCTTCGGGCTTTTTATCGCGCTGCTGCTCCCGTTTCTCATGCTGTGCTGGCGACGCCTCTTGCCGCAGCGCAGCGGACGCCTCGCGCTCTGGATCGCCGCGGCCGTCCTCGGGGCCGCGCTGCTCGACCTGGACCGCTTGCGCCACTTGCAGCTCGCGAGCGCAAAGTCGGTCCGCGCCTTCTCCGCCGGCCTTGCGCTGCTCGGCCTATTCGTGGCCTACCACCGCCGCACGCCGCAACGCTACAGACTCGCTGCAGCGCTGGCCGGGTTTGCGTTCGCCATCACCGCCGGTTGCGAGTTCGTGTACATCTGGGACCGGATGAACACGGTCTTCAAGTTCTACCTAGAGGCGTGGTTTCTGTTCGCCCTCGCCTCGGCTGTGGTCCTGTGGGAACTGTTCCAAGGTGATCTGGCTACCGGAACATCGCGCCGCGTTTGGCAAGCGGCGGTGGCTGCCGCAATTGTGGCCGCTCTTTTCACGGCCGGGACCGACACGTACGGGGTTCTACAAACCCGGCGCGTGCCCACGCCGCGACCCACCCTCGACGGCATAGGGTACCTGCGGTTGAAAAGTCCAGAGGAGCTCGCAGCGTTCGAGTGGCTGAACCGAAACGTGCGCGGCATTCCCGTAATCGTGGAAGCGCACGGGCCCTCGTATCAGGAATTCGCCCGGGTCACGATGAACACGGGCCTGCCGACAGTGCTCGGGTGGGACTACCACGTCTTCCAGCGCGCGCACCGCTGGCCCGAGATCCACCGCCGCAAGGCCGACATCGAAGCGATCTACACCGCGCCGGAAAAAGAGCGCGTGCGCGCCCTGCTCGACCG